>JBBRHK010000061.1:0-10580 GCA_038222815.1 Chitinophagales bacterium | reverse complement strand
TTGCTAGCTCCGGTGATGTAGGCTACTTTATTTTTTAAATTCTGACTCATAATAATATTTTTAAGTAAAATGCTGTGTTGTTAGATGATATAATTGAGACAATTTAAACATTATGTCTGATTATAGAACAGCAAAAGAATAGAGATTGTTTCCCAAAGTTAACCTTCGAGAAGTTGATATGTGAATCAACTGCATTAAGGTCAGTAAAAGCTATTTATCCATTGCCCTTTTCCTCAAATACCAAGAAATAGTAAACGTTGGGATGACATCAGTAAAAGGAAGAACCTCTTCTAAAAAGCTAAAAGCACCACCAAAGAAACCCATCTTACCTCCAAATAATTTGAAGTAAATCAATGCAGAGAGGGGCGCCCATATTACATCAGCAAATTCTCCAAGGAAGGGGATAGAAAAAGATACCATTCCCAAAAGGTCTAGTACCACGCACAACAAAAAGGGAGGTAGGGTTTGATTGTGCGGTAAAGTTTTTATTTCGTTCATTAATTTGATTGCATTATTAAAAAGTAAAATTAGTATAGCTCAACATATACTACTGTTAAGTATATTTAAAGTTTTGGGTTTTATTTTTTCTGATTCTTTGTATAGTAAATACTAACGCTACTATTATGTGGATAAGCGATTGCGGAGATAAACAAATTGCTATAATAAAATGTTGTATTAGTCTTATACCAACCTCCAATGGGTTATTTTTGCACGATAAATAAATTGTATTCTATTATAAAAAGTTATGGAGCCTCTCTTAAAAGTTTCCCATCTGTCTAAGAAGTTTAATGATTTTACTGCGGTTTCTGATTTAAGTTTTGATGTGTACGAAGGTGATATTTACGGTTTTCTTGGGCAGAATGGTGCAGGGAAATCTACCACAATCCGGATGATTTTATCATTGATAAAACCAACGAATGGAGATATTTTTTTTAAAGGAAAATCTGTGGTGGGCACAGACAAATCTTGGTTAAAGGATTGCGGTGCTATTATAGAGCGACCAGATTTGTATAAGTATTTGTCAGCCTATGACAACCTTAGAATTTTTGCCCGAATGAGTGGTAAGTCTATTTCTAAAAAGCAAATTTATGAGCAGCTAGAAATGGTGGGATTATTAGACAGAGCTTCTAGTAAGGTGAAAACTTTTAGCCAAGGAATGAAGCAAAGGATGGGCATTGCTATTGCGCTGGTACATAATCCAGGATTAGTAATCTTGGACGAACCCACAAATGGCCTAGATCCTCAGGGTATCGCAGATATGCGAGAGCTTATCATCAGCCTGAGAGAACAACATAATAAAACCGTTATCATTTCTTCACATTTGCTTAATGAAATAGAGCAAGTAGCTACAAGAATGATTATTATCAATAAAGGAAAGAAAATCATAGAAGGGAAAGTGGCTGAGTTGATCAACCCAGAAAACTCTGTGGTAGAACTAGATACTTTAGATAATAAAAAAGCTTTTGCTATTCTTCAAACATCAAATTGGGCAGCAGATACCACACTGAAAGAAGATACTTTAAAAATAAAATTGAGTAAAGTAGAAGTTCCAGCGGTATTGGCTTTATTACAATCCGCAGACCTGCCAGTTTACTCTGCTATGCCAAGACATTCCTTAGAAGACTATTTTTTACAAGTTACAAAATCAGCGATATAATGTGGAATCTGTTACAGATAGAACTTTTTAAAATTACTAGGCGAAGTCGCACCTACATTGCTTTTGCTGCCATAGCAGGTATTGTTTTTATTTTTCAATTTGCTTTTAAAGCAGATGGTGGAAGCTATATGAATTTGATGCTGCAAGGCGCTGGCGATACTTTTGAATTGGATAAAACCAAAGCTATCAACGGGTATTTTATGTGCTACATTATTTTGAATACCTTACTCATTCAAATACCGATTCTTGTAGCATTGATAGCAGGCGATGCAATATCGGGTGAAGCTAATATGGGGACGCTAAGACTTTTATTGACGAAGCCGGTGAGCAGGTCAAAATTATTGTTAGCCAAGTTTACGGCTTCTACTATTTACACTATTGCGTTATTAATTTTTATGGCGCTTACAGCCTTGCTAGGGAGTTTGCTCATTTTTGGTGCAGGAGATTTATTGGTATTCCGTGTACGAGGCGATGAAAGCTTGATTATGCAAATTACAAAAGATGATATTTTGTGGAGATATGTTGCAGCATTTGCCTACGCAGCTGTGGCGCTTACAGTCATTGCATCATTGGCATTATTACTTTCTATTTTTGCGGAGAATAGTATTGGCCCTATCATTGCCACGGTATGTATCGTAATTGTGTGTACCATCATCAGCAATATTAATGTACCCATCATCGATAAAAATATAAAGCCTTATTTATTTACTTCTTACCTCGTAGGATGGAAAGGGTTCTTTTATATAGGAACTACGCCAGAGGGGCAACCCATAAAAGGAAGTATCGAAAATTGGCCGGCAATCAGAGATAGTTTATTTATTCTGTTGGCACATATTGGTATTTTATTAGGCGCTGCGTTAATAGTTTTTAAGAGAAAGGATATTTTGAGTTAAGAAAAAATTTACCATTTTGAGAAAATAGTAATCATAAATTCTATCGTTAATTACCTTAACCTAGAAAATTTGATTAGAAGATAAAAAGAGAATTATGAGAAAAATTACAACATTATTTATAGCATTATTATTTGCAGTTTCAGCATTTGCGCAAAAAGATATTAAACTAGTTGTAGCCGCTGCAAAAGCAAAGTTAGATTTAGTAAATGATTATAAGGCATCGGGAAGAATGAAGACGAATGTTGCATTTTTAAAAGTGCCAATAGCTAGCATTTCTGTTTACTTTAAAAAGCCCAATCGCCTAAAAGTAAAAAGTGAAAAAGGAATTTCTTTCATCCCAAAAGGTGCGGTGAATATTAATATGAGTAACTTGACTTCTGATAATGATTTTACCGTAATAGATGCAGGTACGGCGGTTTTAGTAGGGAAGACAATGAGGGTTGCAAAACTATTACCGAATGATGATGCTAGT
Source organism: Chitinophagales bacterium (assembly GCA_038222815.1). GTDB lineage: Bacteria > Bacteroidota > Bacteroidia > Chitinophagales > Chitinophagaceae > Ferruginibacter. Next base: position 7,558 of record JBBRHK010000061.1, on the reverse strand, counting down.
GATATCGTTCTTTCTACCATCTACATTGATGAAGCTTCTTCGCTGATTTACAAAGCAAAAACTACCACCAGAGATAATGGTAGTTATGAGCTAGATATGACCTACGGCAAATATGCAGCCTACGCCTTACCAGATAAAATTTTGTTTTCTTTCAATACTAAAGATTACAAATTACCTAAGGGGATGACTTTTGATTTTGAAACGGGAAGCAATCCGCCGCCAGCGTCTAAAACTAAAAATAGAAAAGGTACTGCGGAGCTTACCATAAGCAGCTATATAATAAATAAGGGCGTGAGTGAGGCGGATTTGAAATAAAATAAGTATAAAATTGATTTGTATAAGCGACAGAAAAATCTTCTCTGTCGCTTTTTTATGCCAAAAACAAAAAGAAGTACCTCAATAGATAGTACTCCAAAACAAAATCCTTAACTTCGACAAACAAAAATTAGTTGTTTAACTAACTAATTTTTAAAAACTAATATATATGAATAGAATAATCAAAAAAATAGCAGTTTTAGGTAGTGGTGTAATGGGAAGCAGAATTGCTTGTCACTTTGCAGGCGTGGGTTTGCAGGTCTTGCTACTAGATATTGCGCCACAAGATTTACCTGCCGATGCTAATAAATCGCAGAAGAATAAAATTGTAAATGACGCACTTACCGCTGCAATAAAGTCCAATCCGTCTCCTGTATATGCGCAGGATGTTATTAAAAGAATCACCACAGGAAACTTTACTGACAATATGAAAGATATTGCCACGGCTGACTGGGTAATAGAGGTTGTAGTAGAGCGATTGGATATCAAACAACAAGTTTTTACAGAAGTAGAAAAGTATAGGAAGCCTGGTTCTATCATCAGTTCTAATACTTCTGGTATTCCCATAGGTATGATGACAGAAGGTAGATCAGAAGATTTTAATAAGCATTTCTGCGGTACGCATTTTTTCAATCCGCCGAGGTATTTACGTTTATTAGAAATCATTCCTACAAAATATACTGACCCTGAGTTAGTAGATTTTTTAATGCAGTATGGAGATTTAGTTTTAGGAAAAACGACTGTTCTTGCGAAAGATACTCCAGCTTTTATTGCCAATAGAATAGGTGTTTTTGGTATGATGGCGATTATGAACAGTATGGAGAAGCTTGGGCTAAGTATTGATGAAATAGATGCACTTACTGGTCCAGTTATCGGCAGACCAAAATCTGCCACATTCAGAACGGCGGATGTAGTAGGAATAGATACCTTGGTAAAAGTGGCGAATGGCGTCGAGCAAAATTGTCCGAACGATGAGGCGAAATTATTGTTTGCCATTCCTTCTTGGCTGAGCAAAATGATAGATAACAAATGGCTAGGAGATAAGACTGGTCAAGGATTTTTTAAGAAAGGAACCTCTGCTACTGGAGAGAAAGAAATCTTGGTATTGAATCTTAAAACGCTGGAATATGAGCCGAGAACGAAGCCAAAATTTGCTACGTTAGAAGGCGCAAAGGCGATAGAAAATTTACCACAAAGAATTAAAGCCTTAGCAGCTGGAAAGGATAAAGCTGGAGATTTTTACAGGATGTTCCACTACGCTTTGTTTAGTTATATCAGCCATAGAGTGCCAGAGATAAGTGATGAAATTTACAGAGTAGATGATGCCATGATGGCTGGCTTTGGTTGGGAGATTGGTGCCTTCGAATCTTGGGATGCCTTAGGTGTAAAGAAAACGGTTGAAGCAATGAAAGCCGCTGGCTACGCTGTTTCTCCTTGGATAGATGAAATGGTAGCAGCTGGGATAAATAGTTTTTACAAAGTAGAAAATGGTAAAAAATATTTCTATGATGTTGCGTCTAAAGCATACAAATTGGTGCCAGGTGCAGATGTGTTCTTAGTGATGAAGAACTTTGAAAAGGAAACGGTGTGGAAGAATAGTGCTTGCCGTACTTACCATTTAGGTGATGATGTTTTGGGATTAGAGTGGTATACAAAAATGGGAAGTATTGGTGGAGAAGTCTTAGAAGGTATTCAAAAATCCATTGCCATTGCAGAGAAGGATTACAAAGGACTAGTGATAGCGAATGAGGGAGCCAACTTTAGTGCAGGTGCGAATGTGGCAATGATATTTATGATGGCGCTAGAGCAAGATTATGATGAGATTGATATGGCTATTAGGCAGTTTCAAAATACAATGATGCGAGTGCGTTACTCAGGCATACCTGTAGTCGTAGCGCCTCACGGCCTTGCGCTTGGTGGTGGTTGTGAGCTGAGCTTGCACGCAGATAAAGTAATTGCCGCAGCAGAAACGTATACAGGATTAGTGGAAGCAGGCATTGGTGTAATTCCTGGTGGTGGCGGTACAAAAGAATTTGTATTGAGAGCTGCTGATGAGATGCACAACGGAGAGCCAGAGACTATCACTTTACAAAATAGATTTTTGACGATTGCTACGGCAAAGGTTGCTACGTCTGCTTTCGAAGCGTTCGATATGGGCATTTACAGAAAAGGAATTGATAGCGTTTCACTTAATATAAATAGAAGAATTGCTGATGCAAAAACTGCAGTAATTAATTTGCATAATGAAGGTTATGTAATGCCCGTAGAAAGAACGGATATTAAAGTTCTTGGTCGCTCTGCACTTGGTGCGATGTTAGCAGGAATTAATGGTATGCAGATGGGTAAATATGCAACCGACCACGATGCAGTCGTAGCTAAGAAACTAGCGTATGTTATGTGTGGCGGTGATCTAAGTGAGCAGACAATGGTAAGCGAGCAATATCTTTTAAACCTAGAGAGAGAAGCATTCCTGAGCCTTACTGGAGAAAAGAAAACTTTAGAAAGAATACAAAGTATCTTGACGACTGGTAGGCCGTTGAGGAACTAAGCGTTTAAATTATTTTAAAAGGACTTCGATTTGAAGTCCTTTTTTATTACTTTGTTTTTATAATTATCTTTTCAAGAGAAAAAATAAGCTTGGCATAATAGTTGAAATTATAATGCTAGAGATTGGAGATAGACAATATCTATAAATGCTGAAACAAGTGTTATTTGTTTTTCTATTTTAATTGACAAAGGATTGACTACCTTTTGATTTTGGATAGATGTTAGCTAAAGTAGGCTGTTGCCTTCCATCATCAAATCTTCAAATCACCACATCTTCAAATTAACAGAATGGATCAAATTCTAGAAAATCTGAATAAATATTATCAAAGCTTTCTTGCAGTTTTACCTAGGCTGGCTTTGGCAATATTGATATTTATTATTGGTATTATAATCATAAATGTTGCAGCAAAATATATTAGAGAACGAATAAAGACTAAGGCTGAAGATCCTCTGATGACTGGCTTCTTGAGTACCGCCATAAAAATTATTTTAACCATAGTGCTGTTTATGTTCTCTTTGAATATTGCTGGTCTAAGTAATATTGCCGCAGGCATTCTCGGAATAGCAGGTGCTTCTGCGGTGGTAATCGGTTTTGCATTTAAGGATATTGCAGAGAATTTCTTGGCGGGAATTATTTTGGCTTTTAATAGGCCATTCCACGTGGGGGACACAGTGCAGATAGAAAATGTATTCGGTAAGATTATGACGATGCAGTTTCGCTATACAAAGATTACCACCTTTGATGGTAAGAATGTTTATATTCCAAATTCTGATGTACTTACAAAGCCAGTATTTAATTACACTGAGGATAATTTTTTCCGTACAGATTTTATTGTCGGTATTGCTTATGAAAATGATATTGAGAAAGCAAAAAAATTAATCCGTGAATGCCTTGATGCATCCACAAGAATTGTACACGATGATACTCATATAAATTTTGTAGTAGAAGATGAACTAGCAGCAAGCACTGTAAATCTTAAAGTTTTATTTTGGATAGAAACTAAGGATTTCCGTAGACATATGTTGGAAACTAGAGGTGAGCTTATGACGGAGGTTAAGCAAACGTTAGAAGATAATGGCTTTAACCTTCCTGCAAATATTACGGAGTTAAAATTCTATGATGGTTCTAAGCCTTTCTCTATGAAGAATGAAAAGGAATAACGATAATGATAGCACTATTTAATTTCTCTATTTAAAAATTTTGGAAACAAGGTATTTTTAAAAGTATGGCATAAGTATTTCTGCTTTTGAATTCTGGATTTTGTTAGAATAACTAATCTGACTCCTCAGATTGACAAATCATCATATCGTAAATTCGATTCTCCATTTTCAAATTACCAAATCTTCAATCCCGATAGCCATCGGGACAAATCTTCAAATCGGATAAATCTTCAAATCGACACATTGTAAGTAGGGTCTTCCATTATATTGACTTCTATTATTTGATCTGCATCCTTTAGTAGTTGTCTGCAATCCTTACTTAAATGTTTTAGGTGAATATGCTTCCCTAATTTTTTATAACGACTTGTAAGTCTATTCAAAGCTTCAATCGCAGACATATCTACAACTCTACTTTCTTGAAAATCTATCACTACTTCGTTGGGGTCATTCATCACATCAAATTTTTCTGTGAATGTCGTTATAGAACCAAAGAAAAGTGGTCCGTATATCTCGTATAATTTACTGCCATCATCTTGAATCGTTTTTCTAGCCCTAATGCGTTTTGCATTGTCCCAAGCAAAAACTAGTGCAGCGATAATGACTCCTGCAAGTACTGCTAGGGCTAGGTTGTGTAAGAATACTGTTATCAGAATAACTAAAACCATTACGATAATGTCTGATTTGGGCATCTTGCCAAAAGTTCTAAAGCTTGCCCATTCAAATGTACCAATGCTCACCATAATCATTAATCCTGTAAGTGCCGCAATAGGAACTTTCTCTATCAGACTAGAACCAAACATTACAAATACTAAAAGCATTATTGCCGCTACTATTCCGCTCAATCTTGCTCTTGCACCGTTTGACACATTAATCAAGCTTTGTCCTATCATAGCACAACCACCCATCCCGCTAAAAAATCCTGAAAGAATATTTGCCGCACCTTGAGCTACCGCTTCCTTATTTCCTCTCCCTTTGGTTTCTGTTATTTCATCTACAATATTAAGCGTGAGCAAACTTTCTATTAGTCCTACTCCAGCAACAATAGCGGCATAAGGAAATATTATTTTTAAAGTTTCCCAATTGAAATTTATATTAGGAATATGAAAAGGAGGAAAACCGCCTTTGATGCTTGCGATACTGCCAACAGTTTTGGTGTCTATTTTTAAGAAATAAACTAATCCAAATACAATAAGAATAGCGGCAAGCGATGAAGGGATAACCTTTGTAACCTTTGGCAGTAGCCAAATGATTAAAATAGAAAGTATTACCAATCCTAGTAAAATCCACAAAGCACTTCCTGTAAGCCAGTCGCCAGATTTATCTTTGAATTGTGACAGCTGAGACATAAAAATAATAATCGCTAATCCATTTACAAAACCATAAATCACCGGTTGCGGTACTAGTCGTATTAATTTACCAAGTTTTAAAAACCCCGCGGCTAATTGTATTATTCCTGCAAGAATAACTGTTGCAAAAATATATTCTACCCCGTGGCTTTGCACTAGGCTAACAATTACTACAGCTACAGCACCGGTGGCACCACTGATCATTCCCGGTCGCCCGCCAAATACTGCTGTAATAAAACACATTACAAATGCAGCATACAACCCAGTAAGCGGCGATAAGTGTGCGATGAATGCAAATGCCACAGCTTCGGGTACCAGCGCAAGAGCTACTGTAAGCCCAGAAAGCACTTCCGTTTTGTAATTTACTTTTTGAGAGAGGTCAAATAATTTTAAATATTGTTTCAATAGACTATATGTTGGTACGAATCAGGCAAAACAAAGATTTAAATTAGGAAAAACCAAGTTTAAATTGGGGTGGCATATTACTTAATATCTATTTTTTACAATTGAATTCTAATCAATTCATTGAATCAAATTGCGATTTATCACTGTTATAAATGATATTGGACATTTGCAAAAACTTGTTGACCTACTATATAAAGTCGTAGTATAGCCTTTAGCAATAAAAAAGAATCGCACTCTTTCTTCATTGATTGTATTTTTGACTTCAAAGAAAAGTAAATAAATAAATGTTTCAACAGCAAGACATTGCAGAGTATTATAACACTACCCAAAATCATTATGAAAAATGGTGGAGCTTAAAAGAGCATTTGTCTTTGCATTACGGAATATGGGATGAAAACACTACAACCCACGGCGAGGCATTAGAAAATACCAATAGAATTTTAATGACGCTTACAGGAATAAAATCTACCGATAAGGTTTTAGATGCAGGATGTGGAGTAGGCGGTGCTGCTTTCTTCATTCATAAAAAGACAGGAGCCGCCGTTACAGGAATTTCTCTTAGCGAAAGGCAAATTGCCTTAGCCAACCAAATGGCAGAAGAAAAAAATCTTGCAGCGAAAGTTGATTTTCAATTAATGGACTTTAGCGATACCAGTTTTCCTTCCCAGCATTTTGATGTGATATGGTGCTGCGAAGCAATGTGTCACGCTCCTCATAAGTCTGCATTTTTAGAAGAATGTTATCGTTTATTAAAGCCGGGTGGCAGGTTAGTTATCAGCGATTATTTTTTACCAAAGGAGGAGGTAGAAGACAATAATAATTGGCTAAAGAAATGGTGCGACACTTGGGCGATGCATTCTTTTGATACTGTGGATAATTTTAAAAGTATAATCCAAGAAGCAGGATTTGATAAAGTAGACAGTCGTGACTATACCAACAAAATTAAAAAGAGTGCTAAACGTATGTATCGTGCTGCATTGCTAGGTGCAGCTACTTCTGAGGTTTATAATTTTCTTCATCCCAAGGTTTCAAGATTTGCAAAAACGCATTACAAGTCTGGTTATTATCAGTACAGGGCATTGACGGAGGGATTGTGGAAATATCAAGTAGTGGTAGTCATAAAGTAAAACATAAGAATCTATTGAGAATTTACAAACTCTAAAATAGTAATAGAGGTTTAGGCCGCTTTCAGGGTCGTCTCTAAATTCAAATCAATATTCTATAAATATATCATCCCTTCAGGATAGAAAGGTAGCAGTAAGGTGCCAATTACTACTTTTATATTTTTTGGTTGGAGGCTAGGAAGAGCGCTCGGAATTGAATGCGACCCCGAAGGGTGTCGCATATTTTTTGATGTATAAATCTGGCTCTAGATTATGTCTCAAAGAAGATAGCTGTAAAAATTACGAAATGTGAATGTGAAAATTGGAAATTACGAATGTGTAGAATAAGGGGCTAAGATTATCGGTAAATAAATATAAAACTCAATAAAATGGAGACTTATCTGGAAGTAAATATTATGGAACGTCTCATCAATGAACCAATTGAGTAGTTCTAACGTTCTATGATTTAACAATTAAAAGTTTGTCTAATTAAACTAGTTCCAAATCTGCAATGTAAATAGCCCTAAAAACAGATAACCGTGCAACAACCTAAAAAAGATTTATCCCCTTTGTTAGAAAGTTTACACAAAATTAGACCTTTGAGTAAAACATTGAGAGACGCTGTGGTAGACAGCTTTGATGAAATTAACGTAGATAAAAAAACGGCATTGGTGCAAGTTG
>JBBRHK010000060.1:0-10672 GCA_038222815.1 Chitinophagales bacterium | reverse complement strand
TACCATAAGGTCGTCCCTCTGGGACTGAGAGCATATAAAGAGGGAGTCTTTTAAAAAATAAAAAAAATTGGTACGATAACAGTTTGGAACAAAAGAATAAAAAAGTGTAAAAATGATTTCAAAAAACACCTTCAAATTCCTAACGGAGTTAGAGCAAAATAACAATAAGCCTTGGTTCGATGCTAACCGACCAGCCTACGAAGCAGCCAAGGCAGACGTACTAAAATTTTGCGCTACAATGATAAAAGAACTGGGTAAGAGAGATGCGGGCATCGCAATGCTAGAACCCAAGCAATGTGTTTTTCGCATCAATAGAGACGTACGTTTTAGTAAAAATAAAGCACCATATAAAAATAACATGGGCGTCTATTTTAATGCCCAAGGAAAAAAGACAGATACGGCTGGCTACTATATACACATACAACCCGGCGCTTGTTTTGCTGCAGCAGGTATGTGGCAACCACCGGCACCTGTACTATCTAAAGTGCGACAAGAAATAGATTACAACTTCGCCGAGTGGAAAAAAATAATGAACGCAGCGAGCTTCAAAAAAAATACGGATGGACTTAGACAAGATGATAAACTCGTACGACCACCAAAAGGTTACGATGAAGAAAACCCAGCGGTAGATTTCCTAAAACATAAATCATTTGTAGCCAGCGTGGCTTTGAGTGACTCAAAATTTATGGATAAAGATTGCGTAAAAAATGTGGTGGAATTTTGTAAGGCGGCAGAGCCGTTGGTAATGTTTTTGAATAGGGGGTTGGATGGGTAAAAAAAATCTAAATCGGTTATTATACTAGAGTGATTTATTTCACGCTCCGATTTAGCAAACCCACAATTTTTAAATCTTCTAAATCTGTTTCGCTAAAGGTTTTGCTAGAGTAAAGCGTGACGCTATATGTAGTGTCCTCCGCTATTAACAACATTCTATAAAATTGAGTTTTACTGTCGGCAATCTTTACTAAGACATAGTTGTCTTTTTCGTTTGTTTCAGTTTTTAAAATGGTAAACGTTTTTTTAAAGTCGGTTAGGTTTTCTTCCCAAGCAAGAAAAGATTTGCTTATTTCGAAAGATGATTCCTCTGGGCTGTATGATGGAAGTTTCTTTGTGTCGAAAAACTTAATCTCATATTTTAGAGAATCATTTTTAGCAAACACGAGAAGTCCGTTTCCCTTTTGGGTTACTTTCATCTCCTTGGTACAAGGAAACACAGTATTATGGCTTACTCTTTTAAGCGTTGATTCTATCTGGTCTATGATGGAATCTTGTGCACGAACATTTGAAAGAAGTGCCAAGAAACAAAGAAAAAATAATATGGTTGCTTTCATAAGTAAGATATAAAAATCAAAAGGACTATTTCGATAGGTATTTAAAGTTATTAAACTTTTGGTTTCGTTGCTACTATGAAGCTAAAAATAAATTGATATAGTTGGAATTTTGTACGCCATTTTTTTCTTATAAATTCTAGGCTATAATTTTATTTTACAATCGTTGGCCATCCCTCTTTCCAAATTTTTTCATTCGAATTCCAAAACAAGCAAGGCCCATCAAACCCTTCCATAAAAATGAGCTCATAAGTGGTATCATTTACTTTCTGATATTCGGGCTTGTAAGAGAAGTCTGTATTCTCAAATCCTAATGTCTTAAAGGTCGCCCAAGCGGTGTCTGCTGGGAGTTTATTTACAAGCGCATAGTTTTCTATGTTTTTATTAATAGAATTTCCAAGTTTAATGTCGCTTTGCCGATTGATGGAGACCGGAAGCTTTATCCAAATAATCCAAAGGCAAATTAAAACAATGAAACTGCCTAAAATAAGCAAAGAAACTTTTAAGAAACTCATTGACCAGATCTTTTCTATTTAATTAGTTACCGTAATCTTTATCGTAGTAAGTATTATTTTATTATTTGCACTAGCGCCATTAGACCCACGGGCAGATTTAATCTCTACTTCATCTGTTCCCACAAAGTTCGTGGTTGGAGTATAGTTATAAAAGATTGCTCCTGTGCTAAGCCGCTCTAAAGCACTTACTGAAAAGTGGCTAGCTTGCTTGGTAATAGTTGCACCTTCCTCATCACCAAACGCTCCGAGGTCATACTCGTAAGAATTGTTTAGCCTAATTGTGGTGTTAATAGAAATTCGCTCTGGCTCTACAGTATTGTTTTTCTTGCAAGATTGAATCGAAAGTCCAAGGCTGAACAGCATTGCAAAACATAGTTTTATTGTTGTCATAATTCTTTTTCAAATATAAGGCAAGGGGTTAATCCATTACGCTGCACTAAAAGTACGCTAAGCATAGGCACGGTTCTAATTCAGCCCGATATTTTTTAAAAGAATACTCAAGGAGAATTGGTAAAATTATCTAGCAAAGACTTAAATAGCAGGCTTATAATCCGCCCTTACTATTTACCTTATACTCCATCAAACCTCCAATACTTTTAGATTTTGATATTGCAAGGCTCGCCATCTTCCCAGAAAAATTTTCATTCACAGTTTCTTCCCACAGCGCTAGCCACCGCACAAAATGTTCTCCCTTCAGCGGCATCGTTTTATTAAGCTCTATATGTTTTAGCATTGGGTTTCCTTTATAACTTATTATGCCAAAGAGGAGGGTTTCCCAAAAACTTATCATTATGGGAATATGTGTTTCAAAAGAAAAATGCGGCACGCCTCTAAAGATATAACCAATGGTATCATCATCTACAACTTTAGTGTAAAAGGCGTTTACAAGTGTGCTAATGTCATTTTTATCTTCAAGGTCTTTTTTCATAGAGTAGGGGTTTTATTATATAAATGCCTACAACAAAAAGTAATAGGACTTTCATTACATCTAGTATGATGTAGATATTATGAAAATGGTTTTTAGGAACCACTTCATCATTAAGTATTTTTTGTAAGTTAATGTGCATCTCAGGTAAGATAGCTATACATTGACAAGCTAGGCAAGCCCACACTACGCACATTAAAACTGCGGGTAGTTTTATTTTTTTAAATAAAGCTATTGTTGGAATTATAGAAAGTAGAGCTAATACAATTTCAAATCTATTGAGTGCTGCAAAAACTAGTCTGCCAATTCCTAGCCCTACTTTGATGGTAACACCTGGTGCTTGAAACTTTAAAGGGGCTTCTAGAAACGAGATACCTAGCACCAAGCCCAACCATAAAAAAAGAATGGGTAGTAAAAGCACTTCTGTATTACTATTATTTTTATTCAACCGCTACAATTTTATCCTTGTGTAAGTAAACACATACTATCCTCAAGCGCTTCTACAGAATGTGTAATTTCTACAGGGATTTCTGTTTGTTCTAGGGCAGAAAATGTTTTCGAAGCGTCCCCCTGTTTGTAAATAACTTTTCCGCTTAGTACAAATAATTGAGTGGGCAAATGGGCTTGATGCTCTTTTAAAATCATTCCTTTCTTGAAACCAATAGCAAGCACTTTAAAGTTTGTTCCTTTATGTAATGCCTTAGCTACCGGGTGGACAGACGTTTCTAGGTCAGCTAATATTTGTTGTAGAATCATCACTTACAAAGTCATATTTAGAGAAATAATGAAATAATACATAGCCCAACCCACAAACAAAATAATAACCACCCACAACCAAGCTGGGATACTATGTGGAGTTTCACTTCCTTCTATCAAGAATTTTTTCTGATCGCCTTTGCTGTAAGCGTTTATCATCAGTGGCAAGATGCCATCTACAATAGAGTGATCGCCTATTCCTTCAATGGCAATGGCAGGACCATTACGTACTATGAAAGGGATTTTTCTGATGCCCTCTTTTCCGTTAGTGCTTTTGCTTACAATTTTTAAAGTATGCTCACCATCTACCAATTTGGTGGTATCTAATTCAAAATTGATGGGCGTTTTGTACGCACCTATTGGTTTTGATTCCTCATCAATATATATTAATACACTACTTTGATCTTGCATATTATTGCTCGTTTAAAAATGAAAATTTAATGTGACTGCGGTTATTTTCGTTGGGCTTTATGAGCCACTTTACAGAATAGAAAAGTGTGGCAACGGCAATAATGATCATCGCTATTACGATAATATAATCCCAGCTGCTATTGGGCGTGCTGCCGTGAGAAAGCTTCTCCAATGCAGTTTTCTTATTACGGTCGCAAACAGGGCAAGCCATACTAGCATAGCTTATGGCTGTAAAGAATAGAAATACAATTAGTTTTCTCATTTTGAACCAGCTTTAATTTTTATAAAATCCATTATTTTTTTAATCTCTTCAGGTGTTACTTTTTTACCTGTATTTCCCCAACTAGTTCTTTCATAGTTAATGATGGCAGCTACCTGACTTTCATTAAAATCCATATTGGTACCTACGCCGGCCATCACACCGTATTCTGCCCTTGCATCGTAGCCATTCATTATTATATCTACATATAGCTCTAGGTTATCGCCGCTTACTACTGCGCTACCTTTTAGTGGAGGGAACGCTCCTGCAAGTCCTTCACCATTTTCTTGGTGGCAGCTCTGGCAGTTAGCTGTATATAATGCTTTACCATCTACCTCTGTTGCAGCAGTTCCTGTGCCGCCTCCAGCAGCAGCTACAGGCACTTCTTTCTTGTATAAAAACTCCATTGGCTTTACATCTCCAGGAAGCGGCGCTTGCTTTAAAGATTGGATATAGGCTAGTAGTTGCATTGCTTTTTTCGTAGCTACTACTTTTCCGGTTCTGCCACCCATAAATTGTGCAGGCATACTTACCACCACATCTGTTTTAGAGGGGTTTTCTTTTATCTCAAACAGCCACTCGTAGCTCGGCATAATAGACTGTGCTACTACAGAGCGTGGATTGAAAAGGTGCATAAGATTCCAATCCTTACTTGGCTGGCGGTTGCCTACATCTGTAAGGTCTGGCCCAGTGCGTTCCGTACCCATTACGGTAGAGGTATTCACCCAAATACTGGTACGCTTCAGGTGAGCGTAGTCGGCAGGAATACCTGGTCGACTACCAAACATTTTATCCATATCCACATTACGAACCTGCTGACTATGACAGCCCACGCAACCTTCTGACACATAAATATTTTTACCTGCTAGGGTGTCGCCACTAAGCGGTAGGGTATTTGGTAATGGACCATTATTTTTTTGGTTTTGCAGTGCAGGGTTAATTGCAGTAAGATAAGTGAGTGCTAAGAATAACAGTCCCGCAACTGTATAAAGCATTTTATGGTTATTGAAAATATTCATTGAATAAGGATTTATATTGTTTCTGTTGGATTAATTTCTTTTTCTAGTTGTCTAAATGTTTCTTCTTTTATATCTATTTCTTCTACCCTATTATAGGCCATCTTATAGAAATTATAGAAGTAAATAAGATGGGAGATAAACATTAAGCTACCACCTACTGCTCTCCATATCCACCATTCAAACATCATTACTACACTATCAATAAATGGTTTTCCACTCTGCCACATTAGACCCTTAAGTGTAGAGCCATACATTAATGGCACTGCATATAGTAATAGACCTATAAATGCTAACCAGAAATGTGCACCCACTAAATGTTGCTTGGGTTCTCTACCTGTAAGTCTAGGTAAAATCGCATAAGTACCGCCCCATATAGCAAATGTGATGATGCCGTAAAAACCAAGATGAGAGTGAGCCACAGTAAAATCTGTAAAATGCCAAAGTAAATTCGTGAATCGAAATGCTTCTGCTGTGCCCTGCATACTTACCACGAAATAATACACAACAGCAGTTAAGAAAAAGGGAAGCGTATAACTATTGGATACCTTATCCCATTGACCTTTAAATGTCATCACAAAATTTATGGTAGCTGCTACTACGGGAATAATCATTCCAGCACTACCTACAATAGCGACAGTCTGTAGCCACCAAGGAATAGCGCTAAATACAAAGTGATGCGTACCGATAATTGTGTAAAAAATTATCTGAGTCCAGAAGGCAAGGATACCTAAGCTGTAAGCGTAAATTGGTTTGTTGATTTGTTGTGGTATAAAATAATAGAGCAAGCCAAGGGTAAATAGTGTGAACCACATACCTACGCCAGAGTGCATATAGTACCCTTGTATAATTGTTTCTCCAAGACCATCTTGCCAAAAGGGAAGGTATGCCGTAGAGGCAACGATGATGGTAAATATGATGGCAGAAATAATGTACCAGTTAGAAATATAGATTTCTTTGGTTGTACGATTAGCTACGGTTTTTAAGAAATTGATAAGGGTAAGAATAAGCGCCACTGCAAAGAGCGCCATGATAGGCCAGATGTATTCTCTAAATTCTCCACCACCATTATTTATACCAGCCATAAGGCTTATACTTCCTAGAGTAACCTGTAGGTTGGTTAGGATTAATGCTATCCAGCCCCACTTTACACTGTACAATTTGGTGTTACTTACGGTAGGCACCACATAGTATCCAAGTCCTAAGATACCTAGAGAAGCCCAGCCCCAAAATACAATATTAGTATGTACTGGTCTTAATCGCCCAAAGCTTAGCCAGCTGATATGATCTGCATCTGGCGCTATAAACTTTATACCAAGATACTCTCCAATACCTGTGCCCACTACCAGCCAAAAAGCAGCACAACCTAAATACCAAATTACTAATTTAGTAATAGCAGGATCTAAAGAAGGTCTTATTGCTGCTTTCCTTTTAAGTGCCGTAAAATGTGTCTCGTGCTTATCACTTATATTTTTGATGATGCCCTTGTTATCTTCTGGCGCTTCGCTGCCTGCTAATTCATTATTCTGTAAAGAATAGTCAAGTGCTTCTTTTCTGTGCTCTAATAAATGTTCTAGCTGATGGTCATCCGTATTCTTTATTTGCTCTACAAGTAACGCAGCTCTCTTCCTTTTTTTCTCGTTAGCAATTCTTGTTATTGCGTTATTAGCCTTTACAAGCATAAGTACTGCAGCTAGTAAAATAGGCAGTGCAAGTAGTATAATGGTAATAATAATACCAGGCTGACTGGTTAAGGGCTTATTGTTGGCAGCCTCTTGCGCAAAAGTAACTTGAGATAGTAGCATTAATAGTACCAAAGAAGCCAAACCCTTTAGCTTACTACAGCTCTTCCCACTATTTTTACAAGTGCCACAACAGTTTTTGCCCTGCACTTTTAGAAAGGTACTTATCTGTTGGCTGTTGATGCTTCCATCAAGGAGGTTAATGTTACTATCTTCTATCAGCTTTGTTTCTATGAGCGACTGCTTAAACTTGATGTAGCCGACAGCTATCACAAGTAAGATAAGAAAAAGCAGTGTGCCTATTATCCAGTAGCCAACCGTTACAGCATTGGTATCTACATAATTAGAGGCTGTTTGTGCAACTGCCTGCTGGGAAAATGCAATAATTGCCATTATTCCTGTTGCGATTCGGGTTTTTTGTTTCATTTTATAGTATATTAAGACCTTATTATCCTTTATTTAGCTAAAAAAAATCAATTATTTTTTAAGAAGAAGTTACCGCTATTCAGCCTTTCATTAAAATCACTGATAGTATTTGATTCTAACATTCTTATTAATCCTCTCTTTACTTCTTTATACTCATTATGCACGGGGCAAGGGTTTTTTTCAGAACAAGCTTTTAGCCCTAACACACAATCATTATAGATTTTATTACCATCTATCGCTGTTACAATATCAGATAATGATGTTTTTAAGTCTGCCTTCTCCATAAAAAACCCTCCATTAGGGCCCTTCATAGATTGTAATAGATTTTTTCTTCCCAGTTCTTGCAAAATTTTTGCGATAAAATGCTCTGGTGCGTTAATACCCTTTGCTATCTCCTTTACACTTACCCTCGCCTCTTCCTTTGATTTTTGAGCTACAAAAATCATCGCTTTTATGGCATATTCACAAGACTTAGAAAACATTCATTTCACATTTATTTGACAAAGCTAAAACATAAAATTAATATAAAAAGAGTTTTTTATCTTTTATTTTAAAAATTTTTGAGAAGCTATATATTAAGGTACAATAGTAACGGTCGTGAGCCCATAAAGAGGGTTTCTTAATTTTTTCTTTTGTCCTCAATTGTTTTGCATTAAGGGCCAAATAAATCTCCCGTTCATCCTAAAAAAGATAATTTTGTTAAATGCTACAGCCAGAAGCGTCAAATAACAACTGCGTAGTTAAATTCTTTAATTTAGTTACACTGAATAATATTATTCTTTCTTGTAAGCTATTAGCTTTTCTGATTTTGATTACTTCGGCTTTAGAGGTTGGTGCTCAAGAGAAATCGACTTACGATAGCATATATAATAGAGTGTATAAACAACTGGCGCAAGAAGATCTTAATAGTGCCCTTCGGGTGGCAGATTCTTTGTACCAATTGTCGACAACTCCAGTTTTCAAAGTAAGAAGCCTTATACTTATTGCATCACTATACCAGCAAAAGGAAAACCTTGAGAAAGCAATTGAGTATGCGGAAAGAGCTGAGGCCCTGGCTGAGGAAAATATCATCTACGACTGGCAAGCAAGGGCAGATGGGATGCTAGCAGGACAATTTAGAATGATGGGCTTGTATGAGAAGGCAAAATTCTATTCTAACAAAGCACTAAAAATAATTCCTAAAATAACAGATTCAGAAAAAGCAAATCACACGGCAGGTTTAATGCTCCAAGAGCTAGCGTTTACAAGTATGGAGGAGCAAAAATATTCGCAAGCAGTTGTGTATTTAAATGAGGCAGGGAAAAATTTTAATAAGGTTATCTCTAACAAAGACTTTATAATAATGACCAATGAGCGGTTACTCGGGTTAAATTATTTTAATCTAAATATTTATGACTTGGCAATGGCCCATTATCAAAGCGCATTGAAGCTAAGTAAAACCCAGCCTACACATTATATTACTGGAATGATAAATAAGGGGATAGCAGAAACCTTATTAAAAACGAACAAGACCGTGGAAGCCAAACCATATCTTGATAAAGCGGAAAAAATTGCAGACCAATCAGGGTATTTACAATTAAAGGAAGCGGTGTATGAAGTTTCAAAATCTTATTACACTGCGGTAAAGGATAACGAAAAATTAGCCTTAGCAATAGAAAAAAAGGATTCTGCCACCACTGAAATCTTAGAGAAAAAGGCGGATTTGCTCAATAAGACCTATGAAAAATTAGAGAACAGGGGGATAGCTGCAGAAAAGGAAAGTTCAAACAAAACAACCTTGCTTTTAATCAGTATCGCTGTACTTGTAATGGGCGCTGCTTTCTTCTTAAGATTTAAAGGGAGTAAGCAAAAGGAATTGGAGCAATTCAAAATAATCATTGCAGATAACAATAGTAGAAGAAAAAGCTTTGATAATAAAGCGTCATTCAACGAAATAGATATTGAGCGTGATTATCAGCAGGAAATTGAAGCCATAAAACCGCAAGCAGTCACTACCGGCGATGAGAATTTAGTAGAAGAAATCCAAGAGAAAAACTTAATAAGTGTAGAAACAGAGCAAATACTTTTAGAAAAACTGAATGCATTTGAGCACCAGTTGCTTTACCTTGATAATAGTTTATCCTTGTCCTCATTGGCCACAGAAATTAATACCAATACGAAATACTTATCTCATATTATTAAAAAACATAAGGGATCGGATTTTAGCCAATATACTAACTCCTTAAGAATTGACTATGTGATTGATAAATTAACCAAAGACGAAAAGTGGCGCCAATATAAAATAAGCGCCTTGGCCGAAGCAGCAGGATTTTCATCACATAGCCAATTCGCATCCGTGTTCAAAAGCTTAAAAGGGTTACCGCCCTCGGTTTTCATTCGTCTGCTCAATGAGGGAGATAAGAAATAGAAAACAAGAACCAAAATACAGCAATTCTAAGCAAGTGTCGGCATAGAATAAGGATTTCAACAGGTCTGAAATGTATTAGTTGACGAAGTAACTTATAAATAGAATTAGCCTGTTAATCAAGAAATTGAAATTCTGAGCGCCAATTCTAACCTAGAATCTATAATCTTTTACCTTAAAAGGCTATCAAAATTCCGAATTCCTATATACTATAGAGAACCCTAGCACTTTCTTATGGCTAACTTTATATTCTAAGACTAAGACAAACTCTAGTTTTCTAAAATCAATATCAATCCAAATTGCAATAGCTGCTTTCAAAGCAGACCTTGCCAGTTTATACAAACATCACGCAAACACCTCCTAACATTATAAAAAACACAACAGTTCTATGAGCAAAACATTTACCCCTGCCTTATTTGCAAAGGCTTCACAAAAAGTGAAAACAAGCAAACTATTAGTCCTCTTATTTTTATTGGCCACGGCTGTGAGTGCCCAAAACAAATTCTTTGCAGAAGTACAACCTAACACAAATGTTCAAGCACGAGAGGCTGTAAAAGCAGTAAAAAATAAAAAGATTTTTAGAATCAGTGAGCAAGCAATGAGAAGCTATCTAGTAGGTGCCAAGCTAGAATTTAAGAATAATGGGGTCACACTTCCATTAGAAATACCTTTACCAGATGGTACAACAGAAATTTTTAATATTGTAGAATCTCCAATTCTAGCTCCTGCCATTGCTGCTGCGAATCCAGATATTAAAACATACACAGGAAACGGATCAATCGATAAGAAATCTATCATTCGCTTTAGTATAACTTCATTAGGATTTAATGCAATTATATTAAGAGGCGGTGGAGATGCTATTTATTTTGAATCATATTCTAAGCAAGACC
>JBBRHK010000059.1:0-10754 GCA_038222815.1 Chitinophagales bacterium | reverse complement strand
AATCTCACCACCACGGTGAGAGATCAAATAGGCCACGGTGCAGACTTAATAAAAATATATGCAGATTACCGCTGGGGAATCAACAATACAGCCGCAGCAACCTTCACGATTGACGAAATAAAAAATGTAGTAGAAGTTGCCGGCACAACCGGAAGGCCTGTTGTAGCGCACGCCTCTACTAAAGAGGGGATGCGCAGAGCCATTGAAGGCGGGGTAGAAACTATTGAGCACGGCGATGAGGGGGATGCTGAAATATTTGCATTGATGAAAACTAAAGCTGTAGCGCTTTGCCCAACACTTGCAGCCGGCGATGCTACGTCACAATACGCTGGTTGGAAAAAAGGAATAGACCCTGAGCCTATGAGATTAAAATTGAAAAGAAAAAGTTTTGAGCTAGCGTTAAAAAGTGGCGTTACCATCGCTTTTGGCGGAGATGCAGGTGTATTTACCCACGGCGATAATGTAAGAGAAATGGAAATGATGGTAGATTATGGAATGAAGCCTTTAGCGGTGTTGCAATCTGCAACATCAGTAAATGCAAAAGTATTTCACAGCGATAATTTGGGGCAGATAAAAGCTGGATTTTTGGCAGATATCATTACAGTAACTGGTGATCCTTTACAAAATATATCTGCTATGCGGAAGGTCAATTTTGTGATGAAGAATGGCGTTATTTATTTGTCGAAATAACTAGAGTATCATTTTTATTTTTAGAAAATAAGATGGGATATCGTGGATGGGAAATGAGCGATGGCAAGTTAATTTTAATATATTTATAAACGGTACCGTCATCATACAGCAATTACTATCAATCAAAAAAAATGTCAAAAAACACAATCTTAACGCTGGAGAATTACAGAGAGCATTTGACTATTCAACCTGCGGATTTTCATACTGGTTACGTGAAAGGGTATAAATATTTGTTCACCAATCAGCCAGAAAATCTAGTTCCTCCGACTGGTAAAGAGGTGACGCTTTTTTATCTAGTTTTAGAAATTAGTCCAATTGCTCCATCCGAACTTAAAGTCGTGTACATTGAGTTTGTAGCAGAGGGAGCTGCAATTACTCCTATAAGTTATGGTGACGGAAATGGTTATGTAACAAAACCTCTGTCTCAATACACAGCTATCTTAGATTTTTTAAAAATGGCTAAAGAAGCCAATACACAATCTGAGGTGTTATTACAGACCAACACCGTTAACAGTGATGTATTTGTGCTGATGTAATTGTTATTTCAACTCTCTTTTTGTAGAAATAATAGAGATTACCTATTTACAAAAAAGGGTACAAACTCCCTCATTTGAAAACGTACTGCTCTTCCATTTAGCATAGCTGGCTGCCAAGTAGGACTGTCGGCTATTACCCTCACAGCTTCTGCATCCATTCCATATCCTGTGACTGTTTCATATTTTACGTTAGTCACACGTCCATCTTTTTCTACTATAAAATTTACAGAAACTAGATACCTACCATTAGGAGCACCCTTAGATGCAGGAAGATTTCTATCTATTTGCTGTAGAAGATAATCTTGAAAAGGAATTTTTCCAGAGCGGAAAACTGGCTTCTCATCAGCCCTAACAAAAACTTTATCGTCGTTTATTTCATTACCTTTTTTGTCATACATCACGTATCTTATTTCATTACCATTGCTATCATTCATACTCTTTCCTATCAGTTTTCCTTTTTCATAATCAAACTTAGTGAAGGAAGTTTGAGTGCCATTGTCAAACACTGCAATCAATAATTGAAGCCCGCTGCTATCCCATTGTGCCCATTCACCCTCCTGTTTCCCTTTTTTATAATTTCCTGTCTGTCTTACTTGCCCTGTAGGAAAAAAGCTGCTATAATTTCCTTCGAAGAAACTCAAACTAGAGTCATTGAAATGAGCAGAGATAGATCGCTTTCCAGTATTGATATCAAAAATATCAACTAAGAAGATACTGTCTTCTTGTAAACCTTTACCTAGAAAAACTGCATTAGTTTTTTCTGTGGATACTAGATTTTGATCTAAATAATATTGGTATTTATAAGTCTGTGCATTGGCAGTGTTGCTTATTAAAACGAAGAAGAAGAAGAAAATGTAAGGATTCATAAGTCGGGAAATAGGTGAAGTAGAAAAAGTGAATGATCTTTAAATCTCCAAGATAAAGCGAAGATAATTATTGAAACATAATATTTACCCATCGATATTTAAGATCCCCAAAAATTTGATATTCCCTCAAGCAGCTTCCTCACAGGCGAGTCATCAAAGCAGCTGTTACAGTTGGAGTACATTATTACGCAGTCAATGAGATCTGTAAGCATATGAAACAGTAATCCAATGCCTATAATCCGAAAAGTTTTTTTGAGAAAAAGGAGAACTACATAAACCAGCATCGCATAGTAGGAATGTAAAAAATGAAAATTGATACTGCACCTATCTGCCTTAAAAATTGGACTTGTAAATAAATGGTCTAGATCTACCAGCATAGTAGCAAGAAAGATCAAGTAGACCTTTTTCCAATCGTTTCTAAAAAACAAAATAGCAATCAGTAGTGGAAACCCGAGGTGTAGAAAGTAATGTATAATTGTTTGTATCAATTCTTCTTAATTTTTAAAAACGCTCGATTTTTCCTACGCCTTTCTTAATGAAGTTAATTTGAAATATTGAAACTGGCAGATTGGTCTTGTCAAAAATCTATCAAGCACTAATAATTTATTGCTTAATTTTCCTATCTATGATTCACCCTTCCCTCAAGAATATTTTTATCAGACTTCCATTCCTATTCTCAATACTCTTCTTCGGTATAAGTGATACATCGGCACGAGAAGCGGTTTCAGAGACTACAATATCTATTTGTTCATGGAACCTAAAGGATTTTGGAAGGTCAAAATCGGACGCAGAGATTGCCTTCATTGCCAATACCATCAAAGATTTTGATATTGTAATGATACAAGAAGTGGTAGCAGGAGATCCTGCTGGCGCACAAGCAGTGGGAAGATTGGGAGAAGCACTTAGCCGTACTGGTGCTAAATGGGAATACCGTGTAAGTGATGCTACGAGCGGAATAAATTCTTACAAGCGAGAACGATATGCTTTTTTATGGAAGCCCTCTAAGGCTACGCTGGTAGGCAAACCTTGGCTAGAGCGTCAATATGAAAAGGA
This sequence comes from Chitinophagales bacterium, assembly GCA_038222815.1. Taxonomy (GTDB): domain Bacteria; phylum Bacteroidota; class Bacteroidia; order Chitinophagales; family Chitinophagaceae; genus Ferruginibacter. The sequence goes on along the minus strand of JBBRHK010000059.1, from coordinate 7,609 downwards.
AATAGATAGAGAACCATTTTTTGCAACCTTTGCTGTGGCCAATGATTCTTTCACACTCGTAAACTTTCATGCAATCACCAAAAGTATGCAGCCAGAAACGGAGATTAAATACTTTAAATATCTACCAGCAGAATATCCTACACTTAATCTTTTATTCTGCGGAGATTTCAATGTGCCGCAGAGCCACAGCGTTTTTATTCCACTAAGAAAAATGGGTTATACATCTGCGTTAGTCAACCAGAAAACGAGCTTGAAAATGGAATGTGTAGAAGCGGAGTGTTTAGCATCAGAGTTTGATAATATTTATTACGACAGTGCTAGAATTAGTAAAATAGATGCTGCTGTTATTCCGTTTTTTAAAACCTTTGTTGATCTGCAGGAAGCAAGGTTAGTTTCGGATCATCTACCTATATTTTTAAACTTTAAAGTTAATGCCAATCAAGAACCATACTAGTAAAATACCTTACTGACTAGCTCCAACAACTAATATATGTATTCCGAATTTATCTTGATCTGGTTAAAATAAATTCTTGCCATATTAATATTGCTCCATTGCTGTGCATCTTTATTCATCGGGCTAAATGACTCCAACTCCTCTAGCATTTTAAAAATAAATCGAGTAAAAATATGGCCGTTTAGTTTGTGTTCTGTAAGGCTTTTTACAGCGGTATCAATATATCGTTTTACTTCATCCTGAGAAGATGCAGTCATAATTTTTTTAATTAGTTTGATGCGGTATTCTTGTAAGGATAAAGACATAGTTTGTTGTTGATTTATAAATGAGATTAGTTGGATACTAGTACACTTTTTCATCCTTATATTTTCTAAATGAAAAATCTATTAATTTAAAAGGAGAACTTTATTGTCATTATGTTTTCATTATCTGCCTAATATGTTAGCACTTTTTATGCTTTGCAGGGACTTTTGCATAGTAGCATTTAAACAGGAAGAATCTTGGTTTTTTTCGATCTCCAGTTAGCGTTATATTTCACAAAGGTTGATAACCATATTGCTCTCGATAGTCGCATAAAAAGTGGCTGAATCAACAAGAGCAAAATTGTATTAGTGCCAAACCACCAGAACACCCTGTTGTCGTGTACGGAAAGGCCTATGATTACCCACCAGGCTACAAATGTAGAGACGGAAAAAGCGACCGTGAGGGCATAACTTACATATCCTGTTCCATAATAAAATCCATCTTCAATTTCCATGAGCTGACCACACACAGTGCAACTGTTATGCATTTTCATACCGCCTTTTAATCTATATACACTTTTATACACAAACATATTTCCCTTCCGGCAATGCGGACACTTACTATTAAGTATAGCCCATAACCTGTTAATAGATTTAGCCTCTGTGATATTATTCATCTTCAATTTTTTAATATGGGTTTGTCTAATACCTTAATCCAACTGTGCCAGTAAGGCGTGCTGTTTAAGGTATGTAAGAAACCTGCAGCATATTTATAGTTTACGCTGTAGTCGTTGTCAATATTCTTCAGTGTTTTGTCTTCTACATAAGCTTCCAGCTGCAGAAGATAGTCGTCAATGTTTTTTATCTCCACACCAGCTTCCATATGCTTCTTTATGTTAGCAACTATGATGTGTTCGCATTCAAGATAATCGTGAGCCTGCTTTAAGCCAGTACTAATTTCTTTTGTTTCAAATTCAAAGTTTATCATAATGGTAATTTTATAATTTAATCCAAAATTTAAGTAAATCATCCATCTTAGTATCTACTATATGGTACTCTGGCGGTACCTCGTCTTCTAGGCTGTGAAAGGATGCTAGCCTCGTGCCCACTGGCTTTTTTTCTAGCTGCCTATATAAATACCGGTTGTAATAGTTAAATAGTTCTAAAGAATAATCTATACTTTGATCGATCTTCTCTGTCCCGGTTATATTTTCATAGAAAGGGTTGTAAAAGTAAAAATGGTTATACTTTGTAAAATCTAATTGAGTAAAATTTCCAGTTATAAAAGAAACATTTTTAAGCCCTAATGTTTCCCTTGCTGCTTTTGCATGACTAGTTAAATGTTTTCTCTGTTCTATGCCATAAAATAATGCATTGGGTTTGTGTTCGCCCGCTGCCAAACAAAATTTTCCGACCCCGCTGCCGATGTCTAAAATTCTTACATCTTTTTCTGCCGCTAAGAAATTTGCCACCATTCTTGCCACTACTAGTGGTGTAAAATGACGGCGTGCCAGCAACTGAATAGAAGTGGGGTACAGTCGGTTAAACTGCATTTCGGAATTGAACCAATCTTTTGTAGGAATGCTCTTTTCTAGTAGTGGCATTTTCTCTAAGTAAGTTTAGGGTGCTATTTAACGTGTTTAGTATGATAAATCATTTGGTATTGTTTCGGTAATAGCAAGCCTTGCCTTTCTTGTGGTAATAAGGGTGCTATTAAGGCTAACCAAGCGCTGCTATCTTCGCAATCCATTAATATGTTGTAATTACCAGAGATCAGTTGCTCATTCACCTGTAATATTTTTCCGTCTACTGGTATATGGGCTTCTATGACGTAGTCATTGTATTTTACGGTTGCAATTATTTCTCCCTGCTTTTTGAAACCCAGTGGTTGCTCAAAATGGACTTCCTGTATTTGACGAAAGCCAGTAAGTTTAAATTTACAAATACCAGTGTAAGCAACTGAGCCTTGAAACTCTATCCACTCATAATCTTTTGTATAAAAATGGTCTTTTTTATTGCCTTGTATATTATTCATTGTGCAAAGGTATTGCAGCTTCTTAGCGAATGCGGTAAACCTTATCAATTAAAAAAGTGATTTTTATCAACTTTATTAAAGCTAATTTGCAACTATAATGAGTATCAAAGGCATCTTTCCAATAGATAAATGGGACTTTAAGAGTGAGTCAGTTCTTGCAGATCTACCAGCTGCAGATCTTGAATTACTCACCGCTAACAAATCTGAACAGATATATAAAAAGGGAGAAATTGTTTTCAGAGAAGGCGGTTATCCTTCAGGTATATTTTATATTAAAAGTGGAAAAGTAAAAAAGTATAAGCTTGATAGTGATGCTAGGGAGCACATTATTTATGTGGCCAACACAGGAGAATTATTGGGCTACCACGCTATACTTTCCGAAGACAGATATCCAGATGGTGCTGCGGCATTAGAAGAAAGTAAGATCGCATTCATACCCAGAGAAGATTTTTTAGAAACATTGAATCAGTCAAAACTCTTGAGCGCACATTTATTAAAAACGCTTAGCCATGAGTTTGCAGTGCTGGCTAACAGCCTCAGTATGTTTGCACAAAAATCTGTAAGACAAAGACTGGCACTTCAACTTATCGTACTCAGAGAAAAATATAAGGTAAACTTTCACGCTGGAATGTCTGTAGAAATAAATATGAGCAGGGAAGATCTAGCAAGCCTAGTGGGAACCGCCAGAGAAAATGTGATACGGGCACTCGCTGAATTTAAGTCGGATAAAATAGTGGAAACAAAAGGACGAAAAATCATTGTCCTTGATGTAAGCAAACTAATAACAATTGCCGATTATAAATGATTCGTTGCTCCATTTCAATACCGGCAAAAAATACCGCTGACGAATAGACAATTAATATCACTCGACACGGTCTGTATTTCTTATTGACTCGTTTCAATTTCAGAGCTAGTTTAGTCCTTAATAAGCCGCTGTAAAGAATTAAAACAGTAGCTTTAATCGTAAACTAAAACATACTAATCTTTATGACTGAAACACACCCAACGGACAAGAATGTTTTAGGCAGCGCCTTGATTATAGCAGGTACTGATCCGCTCACTGGTTTCTACAGAGATGGGTTTTGCTGCACTGGTCCGCAAGATAGTGGCAAGCACGTAGTAGCTGCTGTGATGACGGACTTATTTTTACAATTCACTTTGGCGATGGGCAATGATTTAATAACCCCATATCCAGCCAGTAATTTCCCTGGCTTAAAGGCTGGTGATCGGTGGTGTCTTTGTGCATCAAGATGGAAACAGGCTTTTGACGCAGGGTTTGCGCCTCCTGTAATTTTAGAAGCAACGCAGGAAAAAGCGCTACTCTACACTAGTTTAGAGATTTTAAAGGCTCACGAGTTTTCAGAATGGCCTTCTACATAATAGCGTAGTTTTTTGATTCCTACAAAGCAACCTGCCTTTAGTATTTGTTAATCACCCTGTATTGTTGGCAACCACAGAAAGTTTTCAACAAGCACTCTTTTTTAAATGAATAAAGCTGTGCAGTTGGCATTTAATAGATGCAATGAGCTAATTTCGCTAGTGCATACCAAAACTAAAATAATATCTTATGCGTATCCTTTTTGTTGTACTAAGCCTGCTCCCGTTTTATGTATTGGCGCAAGAAAACCCTAAAACTCCTGCTAAAAAGAAAGCTTTGTGCAACCCTTTAGTCCTTGGCTCTATCCCTAAAAAAGCACTGAGTTTGCAGTACGAATATCAAACAGCATTTGACAATAGCTATACGCTTCCTTCTGCATTTCCCTCGCCTACTTTTGTAGGAAAAGTGAACAATGTACAAAGTATGAAAATAGGGTACTTTAAAAACCTAGTCACTAAACCTAAAACATACATTACGCTGGATGCGGGGTATTGGCTATCACAGTTTAATGCTGACAATAACATACCCGGGGTTTTTCATAAAGATTTATTTAGCCAGGCGTTTCATTCTGTAACTGCGTCTGCCAATATATTTAAACCTCTAGATCAGAAGCATTTTATCTTGATAAATACTTCGTTAGAATTGAATGGTAATTCATCTTCATTTAAGTCAATAGGGGCTAAGAATATATTTGCTGGAGGTGCCGCCATTTATGGTTGGAAAAAAGGTTTCTCTTCTATGACTGGCGTAGGAGTGCTAAGAGCTTATAGGCTTGGAAGAGCCATACACTTGCCTGCGTTTTTGATGAATAAAACGTTTAATAAAAAATGGGGAGTAGAAATGTTGCTGCCAGCCAGAGCATTGGTACGTTACACGGCAAATAAGAAGAATATTTTTACTACAGGCTTTGATATAGAGGGCGGACAATTTGCTTTCAGCAGCAGCAATAATAATCTTTTAAACAATTCTTTTCTACAAAGAGGAGAGATAAGGCCAAAAATAGGATGGGAAACTGCCCTAAATAATAACACAAGACTAACTTTAAATACTGGAGTTCGCTTCAATGGTAGGCTAGACCTAGCAGATAATTATGACGGTAAAGATTTGATAATGGAGAATAATCCTAAGACAAATTTATTTGTAAATGTGGGGCTGAATGTGCTGAGTCTAAAAGGGAAGAAGAAGTAAGTACTAAGGATACAAAATGAAGAAACTATTAGAAAAAACCTGGATTAGAATAGTTATTAGCTTAGTGGCAGGAGGAATGGCTACAGAAATCATCAGCATTAGTAGTGGAGATCCTAACAGGCCTGCCAATAGTGCAGATAGCTATCTAACATTAGTTTTTGCTATAATTTTTTATTTACTATTGTCTACTTTGAATAGCAGGAACAAATCTAACTCATAGGTTTTTTCATATCAAAATCTTGATTGTAACCTGAATATAGTTTTCAAAAAACCTGTTCATTTACACAAAGGCATACCAACTACTTTCCTCTCCATACTCACTCACCGTTAAGCATAAAAAGAGGGTCATAGTTGGTAGTTTATAGTATCAAGTCGCCCAAGTATAATTAAGAGAGCATTTAATTTTGAAAACCTTTTTTTATGGCACTTTGTTTGTTCTATATATAAAGAGCTCAGACTGTATTATTGCGGTTAAGCTTATTATTTAATCATTTATAAAACAAACAGATGAAAGTATTATTTGTATTAACGTCCCACAGTGAATTGGGCGATACAGGAGAGAAAACAGGATTTTGGGTAGAAGAATTTGCAGCGCCTTACTATGTAATGACTGACGAAATGGTAGAGGTAACCATCGCTTCTCCAAAAGGTGGACAACCGCCAATAGACCCCAAAAGTGAGGCGCCAGATGCGCAAACTGAAGCCACTAAACGATACTATGCTGATGAGGCATTAAAAGAAAAAATGGCGCATACTAAAAAATTATCTGAGGTGAATGCTGCTGATTTTGATGCGGTATTTTATCCAGGCGGTCACGGCCCTATGTGGGATTTATACAAGGATGAAAATTCATTAAATCTGATTCAAAATTTCTGGTCGGCAGGTAAGCCTGTAGGGGCTGTGTGCCACGCACCATCTGCGTTGCTTAATGCAAAAGATGAATCAGGAGATTTTCTTGTAAAAGGTAAAAAAGTTACGGGATTTACTAATACAGAAGAAGAAGCAGTGCAACTTACTGATGTAGTTCCTTACTTGCTAGAAGATGAATTAAAAGCTAGAGGCGGTGAATACTCTAAAGGAGCAGATTGGGCTTCTTATGTGGTAACAGACGGAATGCTGATTACTGGTCAGAACCCAGCGAGTAGCGAAGAAGCCGCTAAAGTAATTTTAAAGTTACTAAGGTCATAGACAATACTATTCTTAAAATAAAAACGCCTTACTATTTATTTAATAAATGGCAAGGCGTTTTTTGTTATGAAGAAGCACTAGCTTCTAGAATTATTACTGTTTGATAATGGTATGTTGTCCTCTACTACCGTCCTTTAACTGGTAGGATAAGACATAAGTGCCGGCACTCAAAGAAGACATTAGTCGCAGTGGAATAGAATTGATGCCGCTTTGTATGGCAGTTGTTCTTTGATACTGTAACGCACCGTTCATACTCGTTATTTTAATCACAGCTGTAGAGGCTTTCGAACTCGTAAGGTTTAGAGTTAAAAGGTCTTTAAAAATGGCTGGATATACAGTAGAAGAGAGACTATTAGAAGTTTTTATTTTTATAATATTGCTAAAGGTTAGCCTACCATCCTTATTCAAGCTTTGCAGCCTTGCAAATAGTATAGGACTGTTATCGGAAAAATAGATCTTGGAAGAGTAGCTATTTATCGATCCGTTATTTTTTGCAGAAACAGCGTTACCAAAAGTTTGAAAGTTAATACCATTTGTAGACAAAGCTACTTGGTAGGCTTCTGTCCCATCTTCGCCAGTGGCGGTCCAACTTGCCAGAATTTCATTGTTAGTAATATTTGCATCAAAAGCAATAATTTTTAGCGGTAACACAGCAAAGTTGTTCCATTGAAATGCCGCAAACGATTGTGAGGGATTTCCAACTGCGTTTCTATTGTTATACTTTGTTACTATAACGCTATCTACACTAGCATTTATATCGTTAAGAATTATGTCTATCCTTCCTCGATTGTCATCCTGTACAGCATTATTACCTCCAGAACCAACAAATCCAAATGAAGTTGGTAGACCATAGGCGGTAACGAAAGTTGGGCTGTACAGTAGGTAGCTATAGGGAAGAGGTACCCCAGCTTGATACATCAGAACGCTTACAGAATCTGACCCGTTGTCTACGTCATAGATACTAAACTTTAATCCTAATGGTTGTGGTGCGGCTAATCTTCTAAATTGTAATAAATCGTTTCTGTATCTCTAGCTACAGGTTGGCCAGTAGGATCTAGAATTATGGCTTCCTGAATATCTGCCTGTCCCATAGAAGCACCATTAAAAATGAGCCTGTATTGGTT
>JBBRHK010000058.1:0-10800 GCA_038222815.1 Chitinophagales bacterium | reverse complement strand
GAATTCTACTCGCTGCAAGCCTAGAGTTTCAAATGCATATTGAAGTAAAAGGTATTTACAATGATAGTTTAACCCAGTACCTCTGTAAGCTTTGCCATACCAAGTGTAACCTAGTAATACCGTTTTGTGGGCCGCTTTATAATCATAAAACCTAGTGCTACCAGCATAAGAATTGGTTGCTTTGTCGAATACAATAAATGGCAGGGTAGCTCCATCAGCCTTTGCTTGCAATGCAGCTTTTACATAGGCATCCATATTCGGTATGCCTGCTGCGGATTGCAAGGAAAACTCCCAAGTCTCTGGCTCATTCAAAGAAAATGGGTATAGCTCTTTAGCAAGCTCAACAGTGAGTGGTAGTAACCTTACTCGTTCATCTTCTAATATTATTTCTTCCAAGTTAGTTGCTAGTTTACTTCAATGAGATAGTAGGTTTTCTTCCCTTTTTGTACAAGCAAGTATTTACTATGAAGCAAGTCAGATTCCGCGGTAGCATATTGCTGGTCTTCTACTTTCTTTCTATTGAGGCTAAGACCATTGTTGGCTATCAATTTTTTTATTTCCCCTTTGCTAGCAAAGGCGCCTATCTGCACTAGGATAGAGGGTAAATCTTTTAGGCTTTCAAAATCTGCCTTTGTAATATTTACTTTTACAATCCCTTCAATATTTTTTAAATCTTCTTCGCTAAAGTCTGAAATATCTTGTTCTGTTTTACTAAATAATTTTTGAGTCGTAGCAATAGCAGATTCTAAAGCTACTTCGCCGTGCACATACTTGGTAACCTCAGCAGCTAATCTTTGTTGGAGTTGCCTTGCAGCAGGATTCTCATCTTGCTTTACTACCAGTTCTTTAATTTCTTTCTCCGATAAAAACGTAAAAATCTTTATCCAATTGGCAGCGTCTATGTCTGAAGCATTTAGCCAATATTGATAAAACTGGTAAGGAGATGTTTTTTCTGCATCTAGCCAAATATTGCCTGATTCTGACTTACCAAATTTACCGCCGTCTGCTTTTTTAAGCAATGGACAAGTAAATGCAAAAGCCTCGCCGCTATCTTTTCTTCGAATAAATTCTGTTCCCGTCACAATATTCCCCCACTGATCACTTCCTCCCATTTGCAACTTGCAATTTTTATTTTTATACAGCCAGTAAAAATCAAAACCTTGTATGAGCTGATATGAAAACTCTGTAAATGACATTCCTGTAGTGCCTTGTAATCGCTTCTTCACACTGTCTTTTGCCATCATATAATTTACAGTGATGTGCTTACCGGCATCCCTAATAAAGTCTAAGAAAGAAAAGTTTTTAAACCAATCGTAATTATTTACTATCTCCGCGGCATTAGGTAGGCTACTATCAAAATTTAAAAATTGAGAGAGCTGTTTTTTAATTCCCGCTTGGTTTTTTAGCAATACATCTTCACTTAGTAAATTCCTTTCCTCAGATTTACCAGAAGGATCACCCACCATACCTGTTGCACCGCCCACAAGAGCGATAGGCTTATGACCACAGTTTTGAAGATGCGCAAGTAGAATAATGGGTAGCAGACTTCCTATATGTAAACTGTCTGATGTAGGATCAAAGCCAACATAGCCCGTGGTCACTTCTTTTTGCAATTGTTCCTCTGTTCCCGGCATTATATCTTGTACTAAGCCCCTCCAAGTCAATTCTTTAATTAGATTTTTCATAGTATCCTTTCCTAGATTTCGTTTATCGTAAGGGTACAAATTTCTATAAATAATTATAAAATAGCTGTATTAATTTCGATTTTGAATTAGCAAAATCTACCTATTCGTTTTTTTTAGATCAACTCTTAAGACTTTTTTAAAAGTTTTAGAGCTTACTAGGTGAATATTATTTAATGTTAATGCTCCGAACCAAAAATCAATAAACTACGTTTTTGTAGTGTGGAAGGGCGTTTTAACTCGGGTTTTTACAATATATTTGTTAATTAGTAATACCAATGCCAAAATATCCTTCGTAATAAACCGTTTAATGACTTGTATCGGCTCTGTTCGTCTTGCTGAAATTATGCACACAAACGTTTTTTAAATAACTCACTTATGAAAAAAAGCTTTATCGCTTTTCTACTGATATTTACTTTATTAGCTAATAGCAGCCAAGCTCAATTTAGAAAATACTCCAATGAGTTTTTAAACATTGGAGCAGGTGCACGTGCTCTATCTATGGGGAGTGCACAGGTATCTACGGTTTCAGATGCTACATCTGGCTATTGGAATCCTGCTGGTTTGGCTTACGTAAAAGATAATCCTCAACTCTCCTTAATGCATGCTGAATATTTTTCTGGTATAGCGAAATATGATTATGCTGCCCTTGCATTGCCTACTAAATCGAATAAAGCTGCCTTAGGATTCTCTATACTTCGCTTTGCAGTGGATGATATTCCGAATACCTTATTTCTTGTAGAACCAGATGGAAGTATCAATTACAATAATATACAGACTTTTTCTTCGAGCGATTACGCTTTTCTTTTTTCTTATGGACAAATGCTCAAAGAAACAGACAATGTAAAAATAAGCGTGGGCGGAAATGCAAAAGTCATTTACAGAAAAGTTGGGAAATTTGCTAATGCTTGGGGATTTGGATTGGATGCAGGTATTCAATTTAGGGGCAATAACTGGAATGCAGCAGTGATGGCTAGAGATATTTCAACTACTTACAATGCTTGGTCATTCAACTTTACTGAGCGAGAAAAAGAGGCGCTATACCTTACCAATAATGATATTCCTGTCAGATCATCGGAGATCACCGCACCAAGATTGGTATTTGGCGGAGCCTATAGGATACCAGTAAATAGTAAATTTAGCATCACAACAGAGGCTAATCTAAATGTAACTTTTGATGGGAGAAGAAATACGCTACTTAGTGGTAATACGGTAAGTGGAGATCCTAATTTGGGACTTGAAGCATCTATCAAAGATGTATTTTTTGTACGAGCAGGTGTTACTAATTTTCAGAAAGCTTTAAGTGATGGAGATACCACTAACCAGAAAAAAGTATGGATTTATCAACCTAGTCTGGGAGCTGGATTTAAGATAAATAATGTGCAGCTAGATTATGCTTTTACCAATCTTGCTAACCAAGATCGACCTTTATATACCCACGTGGTATCACTCTCTATAAACTTCAAAAAGAAAGAATTGTAATAATTGAGAAATTATTATTCAAAATATTTTAAAGAAATATGAAAAAATTTATTTTGCCTTTTTTACTATTGTTCACTATTGCAGCGCAAGCTCAATACAACAATAGTTGGATAGATTACAGTAAGACTTATTATAAGTTTAAAGTTTCTAGATCTGGGTTATTTAGAATTTCACAACCTACTTTAGCAGCAGCAGGGCTTGGCACTGCAAATGCAGACCATTATCTGCTCTGGAGAAACGGACAGCAGGTGAGGTTGTACACCTCTGTGACAGGCGCACCGCTAGGAGCTAGTGATTTCATAGAATTTTATGGAGAACCTAATGATGGTAAAGTAGATACAAAACTTTATGCTAATCCAAACTCACAATTATCTGACAAGTTCAGTTTATACTCAGATACTGCCACCTATTTTCTTACTATCAATAGCTCATCTGCAAACCTTAGGTACTCTGCACTTACAGGAACCGTTGTTGCACCTAGTACACCGGATTTATTTTTTATGAGGGATGAAAATCTCTATTTTAAGAATAGGGTAAACTCAGGTAAAGCTGAATTTTATGGCGAGCTAGTGTATTCATCTGTTTATGATGATGGAGAAGGTTGGACATCTAATGATATTACGCCAGCAACTAATTTTACCCAAACATTTAATAACCTAAATGTATATACTGCAGGCCCTACTAATAGCTTGACTGTACGAGCCAATGTAGCCGGTAATGCCAATAACTTTAGAAATTTGAGAATTAGTTTTAATGGAGATTCTATTGATGGCGGTTCATATATAAGATATGCTGCTAACAAATTTAATAAAGCCGGAATCTCATTATCTAAATTCACTAATCCAAATAACGCCACAATCTCCGTGGCTGCTGTCTATCCAGGATTGCCAGCAACAGATAGAATAGTAGTAGGAGAATTAGGGTTAACATATCCTGCCTTATTTAATTTTAATAACCAAAAGGAATTCGCCTTTTCATTAGCTACTTCAAGTGCAGGTAATCATTTGCTGATTGATAATTTCAATACTGGAGGACAAGCTCCAATTTTATATGACCTCACCACAGGACTAAGAATCATAGGTGATATTACCTCAGTACCAGGAAAAACTAAGTTTCTTCTGCCTGCAGACCAAGCGAGAAAATATGTAATGCTAAGTAACGAAGCGACCAATGTGAATAGCATCACTACGCTTACTTCTAAGACATTTTTAAATATTACTAATCCAGCCAATCAGGGAGATTATGTAATTCTAAGTAACCCTGTATTGTATAACGATGGTACAGGAGCAAATCAAGTAGATTTATATAAGCAATACAGAGCAAGTACAAATGGTGGTAGCCACGTTGTAAAAGTATATGAGGTAGATGAGATCTATGACCAATTTGGGTTTGGCATCCCACGTCATCCTGGAGCTATCAGGGATTTTATTTTGAATGGGGTAGATAATTGGTCATTAAAAATGAAAGACCTTTTTCTAATTGGAAGGTCAGTAACCTATAATTCATTTTCGCTTTTTGGTACAGAGCCTGCATACAAAGCTTTGGATTTGGTTCCCACTTTTGGGTGGCCAGCTTCTGATGTAATGATGGCTTCTCGTCCTGGTACTGTTGCACCAGTTGTGGGTGTAGGAAGGCTGAGTGCTATAAATGGTAATGATATAAAGATATATCTGCAAAAGGTAGTAGAGTATGAGGCTGCACAAAGAGCTCCATCATGTACAATCAATGATAAGAGTTGGATGAAGAACGTTATGCATGTGGTAGGCGGGAAAAATACGTTCGAAAATGAACAATTTACTTTCTATATGGGCAGTTTTGGTAATATTGCAAAACAACCAATGTTTGGCGCCAAAGTAGAAACATTTACAAAGAGCACCTCTGCCGCAGTAGAACAGGCCAACTCTGACCGTATTGTGAATCTCCTACAAGAGGGAGTATCACTTATTACCTATTATGGTCACTCGTCGGCTACTACTTTTGAGTTTAATCTAAGTAATCCAGCAGATTATAATAATCCAGGGAAATACCCTATTTTTTACGCTAATGGTTGTAATGCAGGTGATTTTTTCAGGTACGACCCTGCTAGAATCAACGGAGATTTGACCCTCAGTGAGAGGTATATTTTAAGCCCAAGAAGGGGTAGTATAGGTTTTTTGGCTAGTACGCATTATGGTATTCCGCAGGGCATTAATCCGTATGCAAATGCTTTTTACAATAACTTTTCTAATGCGAGCTACGGAGCAGGAGTTGGTCAGATTATTAAAAACATTCTACCGACTATTGGTGGTCTAAATCCAAATTTAGATTTTGTTTCAAGATTCCATTTGGAGCAAAATACATTCCACGGAGATCCTGTAATTAAAATGAATAATTTTGCAAAACCGGATTATGCTATTGAAGAACCACTGGTAAAGCTTTCGCCAAATCTTATATCTGTAGCAGATAATAATTTCACTGTTTCAATAAAGTACAGAAATATCGGTAAAGCCACGAGCGATTCCATAAGGGTATTAGTGCAAAGACAACTTCCTGATAACAGTGTTATTACCATCTACAATCAAAAAAGGTTATCTCCTGCCAATGAAGATTCTTTAACAATTACACAAGTAATTAACCCACTTACAGATAAGGGTTCGAATAACATTATTGTGTCGCTTGATGAAGGTAATTTTATAGATGAATTATGTGAAACCAATAATAAGGTTACTAAGAACTTCTTTATTTTTGAAGATGAACTGAGACCTGTTTATCCTTATGATCTCTCTATAGTAAATACTTCTTCAGTAATTTTCTCTGCTAGTACTGCCAATCCATTATTAACTGGCCGAGAATATGTAATGCAGCTAGATACCACAAAAAATTTCAACTCTTCTTTCAGGAAAGAATATACGACGTCTGGAGTAGGAGGACTTATTCAATTTCCTACAACTAATTTAACGCTCACCAACGGAACTGTTTATTATTGGAGAACTGCAGTAAAGCCGCTCAATAATGCTGCATTTATCTGGAATGGCTATTCATTTACTTATTTACCTAGCAGCACTCCTGGGTTTAATCTCCAACATTATTATCAAAAATTAGAAACTACTCAGGAAGGAATTACAATAGGAAGTAACAGACTGTGGAATTTTGATTCTTATACATCCAATGTTAAAATAATAAATGGTATTTTCCCCACAGCGTCTAATCAATCTTCGGATTTCCTGGTAGATATAGATGGTAATGGATTAATACGGAGTGCTTGTGGTACAGGTAAAATAATAATAAATGCGTTTAATCCTTCTGGAATGGAAGCCGTTTATAATGCCGATGGTGGATCGCCCGGTCAGTATAATAGTGATGTTCCATGTGGCTCTGGCCCTACATCTGGTAGAGTGTATAATTTCCAGTATAACTCTAACGACCTTCAAGGAAGAGAATACGCAAATTTCTTCCTAACAAATATAGTACCCACAGGTTACTATGTCATTGTAAGAAATATCTACGGTGCCGACCCTGCAAATACTTATGCGCCTCAGTGGGCAGCTGATCCTACACCGTCTCTTTATTCTACTTTAAAAAGTGCTGGTTTCAATGATCTTGATAGTTTTAATAGACTTAGAGTATTTAATTTTATGTATAAAAAAGGTGATCCAACTTTTACAGCAGTTAGCCAGTTCTCAGATGGAGCCTTTGATAAAATAGATACAAGAGTTTTCTGCCCAGCAATCAAGCCTACGGGCACAATTACCACGCCCAAGTTTGGCCCTGCTAAAAGCTGGACTGGATTTCATTGGCTCGGTCAATCAAGAGAAATAAATACCGTCGACTCCATAAATTTTAAAATAATAGGTCTAAATATTGACGGTTCAGAAGCTGAATTATTTTCAGTAGATTCTACCACCAAAAACGTAGACATTTCTAGCATTAATGCCAATCAATATCCCTATTTGAAAATAAAAATGCATAATGAGGATAGGAAAAATGGAACGCCTTACGAGTTCAATTTTCTTAGGGTTAATTACGAACCTGTTCCAGAAGGAGCTGTGGCACCTTCATTAAGATTCACTGCTAGAGATACAGTATTTGCAGGTGAAGATTACGAGTTTAGTTTAGCATTTAAAAATGTAAGCCCTATTGCATTTGACAGTTTGATAAAAACTAAATTTATTATTACAGATAGAAATAACGTGCCGCATAGCCTCGATATTCCTGCAAGGAAAGCACTAGTAGCTGGTGACACTTTAATAGTAACCTACAAGTTCAATACCTTCGAGTACCCAGGTAAGAATACTATATTTATTGAGTTTAATCCTAATAATCATCAGAGGGAACAATTTCATTTTAATAATATTCTCTTTAAGGAATTCTTTGCTGTGGCAGATGTATTTAATCCTACATTGGATGTAACGTTTGATGCCGTGCATATTCTTAATAGAGATATCGTGGCCGCTAAGCCAAATATCTTGATCAAGTTAAAAGATGAAAATAGATTCGTAGCCTTAAAGGATACTGCTTTGCTTAAAGTACAAGTGAAATTCCCTGATGGGACATTGAAGACCTTTAGGTTTGATAATGATACAATGAGATTCATCCCGGCAGTGCTTGGCAGTGGCGATAATACGGCTTCAATAGAGCTAAAACCTTACTTCACTGAGGATGGCGAATACGAGCTATTAGTATCTGGAAAAGACGTAAGTGGCAATACAGCTGGAGCAATAGATTATAGAGTAGTATTTACGGTAATCAACAAAGCGATGATTTCTAATTTGCTCAATTATCCAAATCCGTTTACCTCTTCTACTGCATTTGTATTCACGCTTACAGGAAATGAAATACCGCAGAATATGCGGATTCAGATATTAACCATTACTGGTAAAGTGGTAAAAGAAATAACTCAAAATGAACTTGGCAACATTCACGTAGGAAGAAACATCACAGATTATAAATGGGATGGTACCGATATGTATGGACAGAAACTAGCCAACGGTGTTTACTTATACAGAGTGATTACTAACCTTAATGGAAAGTCGCTAGACCAATACAAAGCGAAGAATGACAACACCGATAAGTTCTTCAATAATGGTTATGGTAAAATGTATTTGATGAGGTAAAGTCTTAGAGACTTACAATTTGATAGCAATATACGCTTCAAATTCACTTTGATTTTCATTGTGTGTTTGAAGCGTTTTTGTTGGGGAAAACATTAGCAGCTTGGATTTGAAAAAGACATTGGCACGCTGATTCGCCGCGGCGGACGGATGCTTCGCAACACGGATTTTTACCAATAATTCTATTCATTTCATCCGCAGCGGGGGTAGCAAATAAGTGAAAGTACCTTTGCAGATAACGTGTTAAAATCCCTTCCCAACAGTGCGGCACAGCCCCCGTCCAATCCGTGTGCCAAATCAGGTAACATACATCTAACTTAGCTCATCGAGCCTAGAACCTTTTGAATAGCACCCTCCAATTCGGGAATATCTTTGGCAATAATTTGCCAAACTAGATTGCTATCCACGCCAAAGTATTCGTGTACTAACACGTGTCTCATTCCAATAATCTGGCGCCATTGAATGTCGGAGAATTTGCTTTTTGTTTCTTCAGTAATGTAATTTGCAGCTTCACCAATGATTTCAATTTGCTTAATAGATGCAAAACGCATCATCGAATTTTCTTCAAATACTTCAAGACTTGCAGTGTTCGTATAATTTTTTATTTCTCCAATTGCTTCGAGAATGTGTAACAAGCGCTGCTTATCTCCAAATTTATCTTTCATAAATCAACTGTTTATCGTTGTTAATGAAAGGAAGAATATGTCTAGAAATTGAATTGCTTGACACAAGGTCTATTTTTTTACTAAGCTTTTCTTCAAGGTCGAGTTTCATATCTACAAAACCCAATCCTATGTGTTTAGAATAATCTAGCTCCACAAGAATATCTACATCGCTATCTATCGCAGCATCTTCCCTAGAAAACGACCCGAATAGGAATGCCTTTAGCACGGGCTTACTGCTAAAATAATTCGCTATAGTTTCAATCTCGTTTTGTGAGAGTTTCATATTGTGAAGATAAGTTTTTTGTATAATCTATTGGCACGCTGATGACACGGATGCTTCGCAACACGATTTTTACCTACACATCTAATTTGTATGTCCCTGTACTGAAGCAAATCGTAAAGCTATCATTGCCTTATTCGTGCATTCGTGGCAAAACTATGCTGCGCAGCAGCATCAAAAACGTAGATACAGGTACTGCCATCCGCCGCGGCGGACTAAAGCAGATAACGTATAAAAATCCGTGCTCTTCCGTGTTGCTTGCATCCGTCAAATCAGTGTGCCAAAGCAAGTAACGCAAATAAAAAAAGCCACCAATTGCTTGGCAGCTTTCTCAAATATTATCTAAAAACTATAGCTTTATTTCTTCGACACTTCCACACCACTCAAAGTAAAAGTCTTACTGTCCTTTACTTTTGTGTTAGCCTCTTTGCTAATGTTATTCAACATCTCCAATTTCTCTGCTCTTTGTGTTTTGATCTTATCAGCGTGCATAATAGCAAGGGTAGGAGCAATAACTAGAGAAACAATACTCATCAATTTGATCAAGATATTCATTGAAGGACCACTAGTATCTTTAAATGGATCACCTACAGTATCACCTGTTACAGAAGCTTTGTGTGGTTCAGATTTCTTATAGAACATTTCGCCGTTTATCTCTACACCTTTCTCAAAAGATTTCTTTGCATTATCCCAAGCACCACCGGCGTTGTTCTGGAACATTCCCATCAACACACCACAAACTGTAGCACCTGCAAGGAATCCACCAAGAACCTCTGGACCAAAAACAAATCCAATGATCAATGGAGACAAAATAGCAATTGCACCAGGCAACATCATTTTTCTCAAAGAAGCTTCTGTAGAAATAGCCACACACTTATCATACTCTGGCTTACCAGTACCTTCCATGATTCCAGGAATAGTACGGAACTGACGACGAACCTCTTCTACCATCGCCATTGCAGCCTCACCTACAGCTCTTATGGCAAGTGAAGAAAATATAAAAGGAATCATTCCACCTACAAAAAGACCAGACAATACATCCGCTCTGTAAATATCAATACCATCAATTTTTGCAATACCTACAAACGCTGCAAACAAAGCTAAGGCAGTAAGCGCAGCAGAAGCAATCGCAAAACCTTTACCAGAAGCAGCTGTAGTGTTACCTACTGCATCAAGGATATCCGTTTTCTCCCTTACATCAGCAGGAAGCTCACTCATCTCTGCAATTCCACCAGCATTATCAGCTATTGGTCCAAAAGCATCAATAGCCAATTGCATAGCCGTCGTCGCCATCATACCAGCAGCAGCAATGGCCACACCATATAAACCAGCAAAATAATAAGAGCCATAAATACCGCCAGCCAATACTAGGATAGGAAGTAACGTACTTTCCATACCTACCGCAAGACCACCAATGATATTAGTAGCGTGACCAGTAGCACTCTGCTTGATGATACTCATTACCGGACGCTTGCCCATTGCAGTGTAATACTCAGTAATGATACTCATCTTCGCACCAACTACAAGACCCACCATTATAGCAGCAAAAATGCCCATCTTGGTGAATTCAAATCCACGAAGCGTCATTGTTTCAGGCATTA
>JBBRHK010000057.1:0-10852 GCA_038222815.1 Chitinophagales bacterium | reverse complement strand
GCTCTCATTGTAATATTTGTTTTAGTACTTTTTCTTGGAAATCTTAGAGCTGGATTATTAGTAGCATCTGTCATTCCATTAGCGATGCTATTTGCAGTGATCATGATGAATATGTTTGGCGTGAGCGGCAACTTAATGAGTCTTGGGGCTTTAGATTTTGGGCTAATTGTAGATGGGGCAGTTATTATTGTAGAGGCAGTGATGCATCTCTTACATCATAATAACAAATACAAAAATCAACTCGCACTCACACAACAACAAATGGATGCTAGCGTAAATAGCTCTGCATCCAAAATGATGAACAGTGCAGTATTTGGGCAAATAATAATTTTGGTAGTGTACCTACCCATTTTCACCCTGCAAGGCATTGAAGGCAAAATGTTTAAGCCAATGGCACAGACAGTTGCCTTTGCATTACTTGGCGCATTCATTCTCTCATTGACTTACATACCTATGATGAGTGCTGTTTTCTTAAGTAAGAAAACAAAGCATCAGCCCAATATTTCTGATAGACTAATGGCGTGGGTAGCTAATGGTTATGAGCGTACCTTAAAAAGAGTTATTGAATTTCCTAAAATGGTAATAGGTGCCGTAGTTGCTTTATTTGTGCTAGCGATGGTAATTCTTGGCTCTATGGGTGGTGAGTTTATTCCTACATTAGAAGAAGGAGATTTTGCAGTAGATACTAGAGTACTTACGGGCAGCAACCTTTCTACCACCATTGCGAGTACTCAAAAGGCCGCACACATTTTAAAATCACAATTTCCTGAAGTAGAAAAAGTAGTAACAAAAATTGGTAGCGGCGAAGTACCTACTGATCCTATGCCTATGGAAGCCAGCGATATGATGGTGATTTTAAAAGATAAAAAAGAATGGACGTCTGCCAAAACTTTTAATGAGCTAGCAGAAAAGATGGGAACTGCTTTGCAAGATGTACCTGGAATTACCGCCGGCTTTCAATATCCGGTGCAGATGCGTTTTAATGAATTAATGACTGGGGCAAGGCAGGATGTAGTGTGTAAAATATTTGGCGAAGACTTAGATACTCTAGCCTTATACGCTAATAAACTAGGCGAAATTGTCAACACTGTAGAAGGCGCAAAAAACTTATATGTAGAAGCCGTGGCTGGTATGCCTCAAATTATCATTGACTATAACCGCAATACCATTGCCCAGTACAATCTCAATATTGCAGACATTAACAAGGTAGTAAATGCCGCACTAGCAGGGCAAAGTAGCGGAATGGTATTTGAAGGCGAAAAAAGATTTGAATTGGTAGTACGTCTTAGTGGCGAATTAAAAAAAGACATTAAAGACATTCAAAATCTACTTATCCCAACTCCGCAAGGCACACAGATTCCACTCTCACAACTGGCAGATGTGCAAATAAAAGATGGCCCTAATCAAATTCAAAGAGAAGATGCGAAGAGAAGAATTATTGTAGGTTTTAATGTGGGCAACAGGGATGTGCAAAGCATCGTAAATGAGTTACAACAAAAAATAGATAAGCAACTCAAGTTCCCCACTGGTTATTATGTAACCTACGGCGGGGCTTTTGAAAACTTGAATGCTGCTAAAAAAAGACTACTCATTGCAGTGCCAGTTTCTCTCCTACTTATTTTCGTTCTTTTATATTTTGCCTTTAATTCCGTAAAACAAAGTCTCCTCATTTACTCCGCCATACCGCTGTCTGCTATTGGAGGTATTTTGTTTTTAGCGCTAAGAGGTATGCCATTTAGCATAAGTGCTGGCGTGGGTTTTATTGCACTATTTGGCGTAGCCGTATTAAATGGCTTGGTCCTGATTGCAGAATTTAACCGACTAAAAAAAGAGGGCGAAACAAATTTAAAAAACATTGTTCTTATAGGCACAAAACTTCGACTACGACCAGTACTAATGACAGCATTTGTAGCATCGCTAGGCTTTTTGCCAATGGCATTAAGTAACGGCTCTGGTGCAGAAGTGCAAAGGCCCTTAGCTACTGTAGTAATTGGGGGATTGCTCATAGCTACTTTACTCACCCTATTTGTACTACCTATACTTTACATAATTTTTGAAAAAGGAATTATAAAATCGAAAAAGATGAAACCAAATATTCAAGTAACTCTTCTGCTACTAGTTTTATTATTTGTAGGAAATATTACTAATGCGCAATTACCAATTAGCTTGCAAGCTGCAATAGATACTGCAATAAAAAATAACCTACAAGTAAAGAATGAAAAACTGAAAGCCAGTTATCAATCTATGCTCATTGCCACTTCTAAAAATATTTCACCTACCAATATTGTATTAGAAGCAGGGCAAATAAACAGTGCATACATTGACACTAAAATTATGGCTACGCAGACGTTAAGTTTACCTACCGTTTATCGCAGGCAGAAACAACTTTTAGAACAAGAAGCCACTAGCAGTTTTCTTGCCATTGCCGTAAAGGAAACTGAACTTAAAAGGCAGGTAGAGCAGTCATTCTACCACAATATATATCTACAGAATAAAGAAAACCTATTGCTCTATGCAGATACTTTGTATGAAGGTTTTCTAAAAAGAGCAGCTTTAAGATTAAGTAAGGGAGAAAGCAATGTGCTAGAAAAAGCAACTGCAGAAAACCAGCTTAATCAAATAAAAATACAATTAGACCAGTTAAAATCTGACCAAGCATTAGCACAACTACAATTCCAATTACTATTAAATTCTACAGAGGAGTATCTACCAATTGCGGACAGCTACTTAATTGTAGAAGTAAAATCCCAAAATGATATTGACTTTAAAAGCCACCCCATATTAAAGCAAATGGAACAACAACAGGAAGTAGTAAATGCTTCTATAAAGGTTGAGCAGTCAAAATTGTTACCAGAGCTTCTACTAGGAATAAATAACGGAAGCATTAGAGGTATGGGTGCTGATAATAAATTGTACAGCGCTGCCTATAGATTCTCCTCGATACAAGCAGGTGTGGCAGTACCAATTTTTACTAAGGCTCAGAAAGCAAAAATACAAGCCACAAAGTTTTCTAGCCAGGTAGCAGAGAGTAGCTACGAAGTCGAATTACAGCAACTTCAATCTAGATACAAAACACAATTGCTGCTTCAACAAAAGTATGCTAACACATTAGCCTATTATGAGAATAATTCTTTGAAAACTGCTAAGCTCATCGTAAGCACTGCCAATCAGCAATTAGCTTTAGGCAGTATCAATTATTTAGAATGGGTACAATTAATCAATCAAAGTATCGCTACGCAAAACGAATACTTTGAAGCAATAAAGAATCTAAATGAGGCTACCATTCAGCTTCATTATTTTAAAAATTAATAATTAAAAACAATATCATCACCTATAGTTTCTCTACTTTCAAAAATATTGATGAAATTAAATTATGAGTGATAGAAGATAAAATTAAACAGATGAAAAATATATTTATAGTACTTCTTGTCTTAGCCTTAAGCTCTTGTGCTGATAAAAAAACAGCAATTGAAAAAGAAATAGCCATTATAAGTGGTGACACCATAACTCTCACTGCTGCGCAATTAAAAAATGCAAGTCTTAGTTATGGCAAGCTAGAACAAAATCAGATGGCAACTATTTTAAAAGTAAATGGCAGGGTAGATGTACCTCCTCAAAATATGGTTTCTATCAGTGTGCCGCTTGGAGGATATTTAAAAAATACGAAGCTCTTACCTGGAATGCATATTAACAAAGGAGAAGTTATTGCTGTAATACAAGACCAGCAATACATTGACATACAGCAGGACTACATTTTGACCAAATCTAAGATAGCCTATAGCCAACTGGAATACAATCGTCAAAAAGACTTAAACGCCAGTAAAGCTAGTAGCGATAAGGTTTTACAGCAAGTAGCTGCCGAGCTAAATGGATTAAGAATAACCTTGAGTGGCCTCTCAGAAAAACTTAAACTAATTGGCAAGAACCCTGCTTCAGTTTCACAAAAAAACTTGAGTAGCTACATCTACATCTATGCTCCTATTGACGGTTATGTTACTAAAGTGAATGTGAATATTGGGAAATATATTTCACCTACCGATGTGATTTTTGAACTCGTAAATCCCACAGATATTCATTTAGCCTTGAAGGTTTTTGAAAAAGATATCAATAAATTATTCATTGGTCAAAAGCTAGTTGCTTACACTAACAATAACCCAGATGACAAGCACGATTGCGAAATATTGCTGATAGGAAAAAACCTTAGTGCAGAAGGAAATACAGAGGTACATTGCCACTTTGAATCTTACGATAAAAATCTTATTCCAGGAACTTATATGAATGCAGAAATAGCGTTGACTAGTGCTAATAGCTATGTGTTGCCGGAAGATGCTGTAGTACGATTTGAGAATAAGCATTATGCATTTATACAACAAGGTAATTCCAAATTTATTATGACAGAGGTAGAAGTGGGCAATGATGAGAGCGGACTAATAGAAATTAAAACTACAGAGCAAATAAAAAATGCAACCTTTGTAACAAAGAATGCCTACACTTTACTAATGGCATTAAAAAATATCAGCGAAGATTAATAATAAAAATATAAGCAATGGATGACCAAAAAGTAACGATAGACAATTACTTAAATAATCACTACATACACAAGAGCAATTGGTTGCGAGCAGCAGTATTGGGTGCCAATGATGGCATCATTTCTGTCTCTAGCCTTGCAATAGGTATAGCAGCGGCTAGTGCCACAAGGGAACCCATACTCTTAGCTACAGTAGCAGGGCTTGTAGCAGGTGCCTTATCCATGGCTGCTGGCGAGTATGTCTCTGTAAGCTCGCAGACGGATACAGAGCATTCAGATATTGAAAGAGAAAAAATAGAACTTATAGAAATGCCAGAGGAAGAATTAAATATCCTAGCACAGATATATGAGCAGAGAGGATTAAAAAAAGAAACTGCTATGCAAGTGGCTGTAGAGCTTACACAGAAAGATGCATTGGCAGCACACGTGAGGGATGAACTTGGTATTACAGAAAACAGTATGGCAAATCCGATGCAAGCTGCGCTAGCATCTGGTGCTGCATTTACGGCCGGTGGAATTTTTCCTTTGTTGGTCGTACTTTTTGCTCCAGTAAAATATATGGAGTATTTGCTTTATGGCTTTACTATTGTTGCATTGGTATTATTAGGTTTCATCTCTGCAAGAACTGGCGGCTCTAATGTAAAAAAAGCTATTTTACGTATTACAATTTGGGGAACTATTGCAATGGTTTTATCTGCTTTGGTGGGTTATTTATTTGGGATAAGTGTGTAAAATTTTCCGAGACTTTTTTAAGACTTCCGAAATCTTCTAACGGGCTTCTGCTTTTAAAAAATAATCATAAGACTTCGGAAGTCTTTGTGAATATTCGTTTTACGATTAGAAAAGATTATTAAATTTTGTAATTAAAAATATGTACCCATTTTACCGAGAAATGTTCGACACCCTACGGGGTCGGAAGAAACACGACAATATTATGCTATAAACATTCGACCCATACTGGGTCGCTCTAATTTCTAATAAGTATTTCTTTTCTTAAACATCGAAAAAGATATACGATAGCTTATTCATCCACCGGCTCAGAAAGCTCCATTGGAAATCAATAGTAGCACTGCTAAATAGCTCGTAACTGACAACTCAACACTCAGCACTCACCACTCACAACTCCTCCCATTCCCCCTTTCCCTTTCTGATCAATTCCCAATTATCTGTAGTGCAATCTATAATCGTACTTCCTTTCATTCCGCCAATGCCTCCGTCTATGACAAAATCTACGTCCTTACCAAAGATTTCAAACATTACTTCTGGATCTGTAAAAGTTTCTACATCATCTTTATTGGGTAGTGAACTACTCAAGAGTGGCCTATCCAATGCCTCTAAAATTTGAGTGCAAATAAGATTATCTGGTACACGAAGACCAATGGTGCTTTTTTTACTCTGTAAAATCTTCGGCACTTGCTTACTCGCTGGCAGGATAAATGTATAAGGACCAGGCAAATAGGTTTTTAGCATCCGATATAATGGCGTGTCAATACTTTTAGTATAGTCGCTGAGGTGGCTTAGGTCTTTGCAAATAAAGGACAGCTGAGCCTTTTGTGGGTCTACTCCTTTTAATCTGCAAATTCGCTCTACTGCTTTGGGCTGGGTAATATCACAACCGAGTCCATATACCGTATCGGTAGGGTAAATGATAATGCCACCATTGGCTAGGGTCTCTGCGACTTGTTTTATAAGGCGAGGCTGTGGATTTTCTGGGTGTATTTGTATAAGCATATTGGGTGCAATTTACTTCAATATAACAAAAATCATTTTTTTAGTGTGATTACAGCAGGTTTTATTGCGGCTTTATGTGCCTTTACCCTTACTACACCAACTTTTACCGTTACATTTGCAGCGATTTTTACGAATTACGAATTACGAATTACGAATTACGAATTACGAATTACGAATTACGAATTACGAATTACGAATTACGAATTACGATATTACTAACTGCAAACTGGCAACTGCCAACTGCAAACTGAATTAAACTCAAACTATGGCACTTATTACAGTAGGAACAATGGCTTTCGATACCATTGAAACTCCATTTGGCAAAGCAGAAAAAATCATTGGTGGTTCTGCAACTTATGTAGCTTACACAGCTGCAAATTTCGTATCGCCAATTCAACAAATATCTATTGTAGGAAATGATTTCCCGCAAGCAGAGATGGATGATTTGATGGCAAGAGGTGTAGAGCTTGATGGTGTGGAAGTGGTAAAAGATAAGCCTTCTTTCTTTTGGAGTGGTAAGTATCATTTAGATATGAATTCTCGAGATACATTAATCACAGACCTTAATGTATTGGAAGATTTTAATCCAATTGTACCAGAGAGTTACCAAGGTGCAGAGTTTCTTATGCTAGGTAACCTAATGCCTAAATTACAACTTAGCGTTATAGACCAGTTGACTACAAGGCCAAAACTTATTGTAATGGATACAATGAATTTTTGGATGGATATTGCGCTTGATGATTTGAAAGAAGTATTGAAGCGTGTAGATGTATTGATGGTCAATGATGCAGAAGCAAGACAACTTAGCGGAGAATTATCCCTAGTGAAAGCTGCTCACATAATTATGGAAATGGGTCCAAAGTTTTTGATTATCAAGAAAGGAGAGCACGGTGCTTTACTATTCCACGATACACACGTTTTCTTTGCACCTGCCTTACCATTAGAAGAAGTTTTTGATCCAACCGGAGCTGGAGATACATTTGCCGGAGGCTTTATAGGTCACCTTGCTAAGACAAAAGATATTAGTTTTGAAAACATGAAGACTGCTATTATCGTAGGTAGTGCTATGGCGAGTTTCTGCGTAGAAAAATTTGGTACAGAAAGATTAAAAGAAATTACGAAAGAAGATATTGATGCAAGGATTCAACAATTTGTAAATCTTGTTCAGTTTGATATCGATTTAGTTTAAAAAAATAAACCCGTGCTAGAAATCATCGCTCTTATTTTTCTCTGTCGCAGTATAGGCGAACTAGCCTATCGTAAAGGGGAACCAACTGGTAAGTGGAAACTATTTGTAGTGCTGGCTTGGATAGGCTTCGAAATTCTAGGTGCGGTTATTGGCTCTATGCTTTTTGGGCAAGGTAATATCATTGGTCTTTTATTGTTTATGCTAGTTTGTGCATTTGGTGGCTATTTAGTAGCAAGAAGCATATTGATGAGAATGCCAGACGATATTGATACTGACATTGATAGTATTGGCAATAACTAGCTTGAACAAATGCTTTTTTAAAAGCTAACAATGCGTTAATAACACGATAGTAAATACAGGAATGGTAAATGCTTCATCATCATTTTGGTTAATTTTGCCTCCTGTGAAAAATAAAAACATCATTCTAAATAGTAGCAGCAATTTTTTATTAATCTTGTTGCTATTTTTTTGCCTACTAAATAGTGCTAACGCACAAGATAGTAGTAAGAGTATAAAATCGCTCGCTGCTACTAGACTACAAGGAAGTATTAAAGTAGATGGAGATATTACAGATGATGCATGGGCAAACGTACCCATTGCCACAGGCTTTGTGGAAAACACCCCTAATGCCGGTAGGGCAGAATCTTACGAGAACAGGACAGAGATAAAAATCCTCTATGATAATTTCTCTATTTACATTGCTGGCTATTGCCACGAAAAATCTAAAGACAGTATTCAGAAAGAACTCGTAGGTAGAGATAGAGTAGGTACTAATGATTTTGTGGGGGTTATTTTTGATACCTACAATGACAAGATAAATGGCAGTGGCTTTTATGTAACTCCGCTCGGTGAGCAGTTTGATGCAAAATATAGTAGTGCTAATGGTGAAGACAAAAGCTGGGATGCAGTATGGTACAGCGAATCAAAATTGCTGGCAGATGGCTGGAGCTTTGAAATGAGAATACCTTATGCCGCCTTAAGATTTAGTAAAAACACAGAAACTTGGGGTCTTAATATTACTAGAAAAAGAAACAAATTTAGCCAGCAGCTTTATTGGAATGAGGTGGATAGGAACGTAAATGGCTTCATTAACCAAGAAGGATTATGGACAGGTATTAAGGATATAGCACCTCCATTTAGACTGTCGCTTTCTCCGTACTTTAGTGCCTATGTAAATCACTACCCATACAATGTAAAAGGAATTAGCAATACCACTCAGTCAGTAAATGGTGGTATGGATTTAAAATATGGTATCAATCAGAATTATACGTTAGATATGACACTCATCCCTGATTTTGGGCAGGTGCAAAGCGATCGTAGGGTATTGAATCTTTCTCCATTCGAGGTTGTATATAATGAGAACAGACCATTTTTTACAGAAGGATTAGAACTGTTTAATAAAGGAGATTTATTCTATAGTAGAAGAGTAGGCAGTGAGCCTTTACGAAAGGGAGCTGTAGAACGGCAAATTACGCCTGGACAAACGATTGTAGATAATCCTAGCGAAACGAGTTTGATAAACGGTACAAAAATTTCTGGGCGAAGTCAATCGGGATTAGGGCTAGGTTTTTTTAATGCCGTTACTAAGAAAATGTATGCAACGGTAGAAGATGATATTACAAAGGAGCAATATAAAGTACTTACTAGTCCACTTACCAATTATAATATTATAGTTGTAGATCAGACTTTAAAAAATAATTCTTCTATCTCTCTTATCAATACGAGTGTGCTGAGAGAAGGCAGCGACTATGATGCCACCGTAACTGCCTTTGTATATGATCTTTTTAATAAAACCGCTAATTATAACCTTGCAGGAAAAATGGCGGTGAGTAATCTTTGGTACTCAGAAAAAACCATTACGGGTTATGCCCAGGATATTGAATTTTCTAAAAATAATGGACGATTTAACTACAGCGGCAGCCAGTCGCTAGCCAATAAAAGCTACGATAATAATGATCTTGGTATATTGTTTAATAACGATTACATCAACCATAATATAGAGGCCGCTTATAAATGGATAAAGCCTACAAAGTATTTTAATAATTTAACTTTATCACTACCTGTAAATATTAGTCATCGCTTATCTGATGCTGGTTTTCAAGGAGCAAATGCTAGATTTGGATTTAATAGTCAATTAAAAAATCTTGCAAGCACAGGCGCAAGTTTAACTTTTGTGCGAGGTGGGAAAAACTTTTATGAACCAAGAAGAATTGGACGATTTTTTCAAGGAGGCAATGCAATAAATTGGTCAACTTATTATTCACTTAACTCAGCAAGAAAGTATTTTTCAGATTACGCCATTAGAGGGTCTTCTAATAATTTATTAAACGGCACAGAATTCTATATTGGTTCTGAGCAGCGATATAGATTTAGCGATAAGGTTTCGCTTAGCATAAATTTAACTGCCAACTCTTTTAAAAATGATGTTGGCTTTGCAGGTATAGATGCTGCCACTAATGATATCATTTTTGCCAAAAGAAAACGTTTTACTTCTGTAAATGATTTGACAGGAAAGTATAGTTTCAATAATAAAATGGGGATTAATTTAGCCGTAAGGCATTATTGGAGTCAAGTACAAGTAAATCAGTTTTTAACCCTACAGCAAGATGGTAGCGTTACACCTAACAATACTTATAGCGCCAACGGTAATCGCAATGTAAATCTATTCAACATTGATATGCAATACAGCTATCAAATAGCGCAAGGTAGTTTTATAAATATAGTGTGGAAGAATGCTATTTCCAGCTTTGACCAGCAGATAAATGAAGGATATTTAAAAAACTTTACCAACACATTTATAGAGCCCCAAAACAATAATATCTCAATAAAAATTCTTTACTTTTTAGATTATATAGAGGTAAAGAAAAAGTTGAGTAAGGGGTAAATATTATAAAGCAAATTCTTCAATCGCCTTTAGGTAATGATCTATGACGATTTCCTTATTGAATATTAAAGTGACTCTTTCTCTTGCTTTTCTACCCATTTCTAGTCGGTCAGCGGCTGTCAGATTATACATAGCTAACATCTTATCTGCTACATCTTGCGCATCCATAACCTTGGTAAGAAAACCTGTTTCTCCATCTACAATAATTTCCTTACAACCAGTAACATTACTAGCAATACAAGGCTTTTGCATACTGCTTGCTTCTAGCAATACGTTACTCATTCCTTCTCTATAACTTGGTAATACTAAGCAATCAGCGGCCGCAAGAAGGGGGCGTACATCTTGTATCGCACCTAAATAATTGATAATGCCTTCAGCTTCCCAAGCTGCTATGTGTGATTCATCAATACAATTTTCTTTTAAATTCTGTGACCAATATGGCCCTATGATGCTGCAGTTTACTTGAATACCTTTTTGCTTTAATATCCTTGCAGCCTCTACAAATTCTAGTATTCCTTTG
>JBBRHK010000056.1:0-10861 GCA_038222815.1 Chitinophagales bacterium | reverse complement strand
TTGTACATCCACTATTTATATTAAGATTGTCTATTTTAAAGATAGCTCCATCACTGGTCAAAGTTGCTCCATTTTCTACGAATAGGTTTCCAAAAGTTTTTCCATTAGTGTAAGAACCCGTTCCACTAATATTGCTTATTCTAAAGAATGTATTGCTTCCAGCATCGAGATTACAAGCTTGGACTGTGGAGCTTCCAGCAAAAGGACTTCTATTTCCAGTGATTACTAGGTTAGCACCACTTTGAAATAATACGCCAAAGTTTACTGATTGTGAAGTGCCATTCCCAAAAGGATATGCTGCGCTTCCTGGAGTTCCAGCAGAATTAAAGATGCTACCAGATGCGAATACTAATCCTTCTTCGGTTTGCGAAGTAATACGATGCGTACCAGTATTAGATAAAGTAATAGTTCCGCCAATTAATCCAGTTGCAGGGCTTGGCAGGTTAATATTGACATTACCACTTGCAAGGGTTGTATTTATGGTCAAAGACGAACCAGCTGCAACTACAAAATCAGGGTCTGCAGTAGCATCACCTCCTATAACTAATGTACCCGTAGTTCCAGTATTTCTTTGTAAAATTACATTGGCATTATTTTGGATTTTAAATTGACCTATTGTATTACCAGTGAGATTTTGAAAGGTGATTGTTCCAGTAGTTGGAGTAGTTCCTCCAATATTTGAACCATCAATTATTAACTCATCAGTGACATCCGCAACCGTACGATTTGTACCAAGGCCGTCTAGTTGTGTATTCCAATTTGTTGCATCTGTAAAAGAGGCCGCCGTAGTTCCTCCTATATAATAATAGATAGCACCTCCTACAAGCAATGTTCCACCTTCTGCAATACTAAAATCCGAAAACCTCATCGCCTCATCTCTCAAATCTGTGGGAGTAGCAATACTTCTATAAATACCCCACTTAGGACGAATGAATGTATTACCTGGTCTAATAGTTAAAATATTTCCGTTAGAGTAAGACATAACAACTACACCAGTAGCTACATCTTTTGCTACTAGTGAGTAAGCGCCTGCAGTACCGATTGTAATATCTTCTTCTACTTCTATCCACTTTCCTTCGAAGAGACTAAGGTTTACTACAATTGGCTTCAATGTCGATCCAGTACTTATCGCAGTATAAGTGAGTTCCATTTTATTTGGCGTTCCTTTTCTTGCAGTTAGCGTAAATAACGGATCTCCATCATCTCCATCTACAGGCTTTACTTGATGTAAATGGGCAAAAGTATTCGAAGGTTGATAACCTACTGGAACTTTAAATCTCCATTTGTAATGAACAGTTTCGCCAAGTGTACCTTTTAGATTAGCAGGCGATTGGTCGTAAGTTTTTATCTCTACTCTTTGTCTATCTGCCGACCCTGTACTTGGGTCATTGTCTGGAGTTAGGTGACTGTAAAATTCGAAAACTTGTTTATTTAAGCCCGCATCAAAAACTTGAGCAATGTGTTTTCCAAAACCAGGGTGAGAAGCATCTGGTGCCTCTACTGCATTGTAGCCTGGGGCTAACACACTATTGATAAGTGCATAGGTTTCTGTAGTTCCATTTGCATTAAGCACTACTTGTGCAAATGCAGGAATAGAAAAGCAAAACATAAGTCCAAAAATAATTTTGACAGCTGTAAATTTCTTCATCATATTAGTGTATTTGGGGGTGAGTCCCGACAGGTGTCAGGATTAATTTTTATCAATTTGTTGATTGATAAAAGCTATTATTTTTTTATTGAGATTTGAGTTTGTTTCTTTATTAAACTTACCGTGCAGCCCGCCTGGTACTGTAATCATTTCTGTAACAACTCCTGCTTTTTTTAAAGCATCATATAATTTTACAGATTGCTGATAAGGAACTGTAGGATCTGCATCGCCGTGAATGATAAGGGTAGGAACTGTAGATTTTTTAACATAGCTTATTGGAGATACCGACTTAGCAAAATTCTCATCTTTTGCATATTTCCCTAACCATTTTGTGGCAGACGAACTAGTAAGGTCTTTTCCATAGCCCCAATCCCATACATCAGTAATTCCATACTTATCAATGATAGCAGCGACTTCTATGTTTTGTGTAGTGCCGCAGTTCGTATCAAACAAATGATTGTTCTCTAGCATTCCTGCCATAAGCGCCAGATGCCCGCCTGCGCTGCCTCCCATTACTACGATTTTGTTTTTATCAATGTTCAGTTCAATGGCGTGTTCGATAATATAAATTAATGCACAGCGAACATCTTCAACAGCAGCAGGCGCTGTGGCTTGAGGTGTAAGCCTATATTCAATATTGGCAACAGCCATTTCGTTTTTAAAGAAACTAGAGAAACCATTTTGCTCTTCCTTAGTACCGTGGTTCCAGCCACCGCCATGTATGTTAATTACAATAGCAGTTGGTTTTTTATCTTTTGCTGGCGGTAAATAGATATCCATTTTTCCTTCCCAGTCTTTCACTTTCGTGTACACCACATCAATTTGAGAAGTAAACCCAATTGGTAATTGTACTTTTTTTACGACTGAGCTATCGCTGGCTTGCCCCCAGCAGCATAGCATCAGTACAGTAAAAAATATTGTCATTGGGAGTCTTTTTGTCATAGTTTAATAGCCTGGGTTTTGAGGAATTACTAATTGAGTATTGGTGTCTATTTCTTTTTGTGGAATAGGAAGAAGTAATTTTTCTGGGGTTACATATGATTGCAACTGCAACACGGTAGGGGCAGGTGCAACATACAACCTGTAATGTGCAAAAAACTCGTAGGCAAAATGGGCTCTCATTATATTCACCGCATTTATGGTTGTCATGGTAGTGCCATACCTCACTATATCAAACCATCTCTGATTTTCAAACGCAAATTCTCTCCTTCTCTCATCTGCCAATTCTTTTTCAAAAGTTGCCAAAGTTGCATAAGGACCAGCAGGTAAAGCCGCAAGTCCTGCTCTTACTTTTACAGCACTTATTCTTCCTACACTAGCTGTAGTATTTCCCTCTGCCTCAGATAGTAAAAGCATTACATCTGCAAACCTTAAGATAGGCCAGTCAGATTCTCCATCGCCTTGTATAGTTACAGGAGAAAGGAATTTTTTTACATATAAAATCTGACTTGCGCCAGGCAGGTAAACGCCTATATTTAATGCTTTACGAGCATCTATAGGTGCAGAAATACTATAGGATGAATCGATATCTGAAGTAGGAGTATTCCAACCTGAACTTGTTCCTAAAATAATTCCTACGCTACTAAGTGGAGCAAAAAAGTTTCCAAAAGGTGAACCTTGTCCAAGACCACCAGACTTAAATCTAATTGCAAATAAAATGTCTGCATTCATTTCTGTACTAGTCGAAAAAACATTAGGGTAGGTAACATTGATACCATAACCGCTATTAGTAACAACATCCTGTAGGGGAATGATTGCCTCGGCTTTTTTTCCTTGAGTAAGTAGAACCTTGCCCAGCAATCCTTTTGCAGCCCAGGCATTTGCTTTTCCCTGATTGGCAACATTTGCTGAGGTAATAGCCTGGCTGTAGGTGCGGCTATTCATCCAAGTGGCACCTGTGTTTAGGTCTGCCTCAATCATTTTATATATATCAGCGACAGAGCTTCTGTTTAAAGTTTTTGCTTCTGCTGCAGAAATAGGTGTGTGTACCAGAAAAACGCCACCGTAAAGCCTTACTAAATTAAAATAGTGATAGGCTCTTATAAACATAGCTTCCCCTGCCAATTGTTTTATTTCTGTATCTGTGATACCAGAAATGCTAATGGGATTTTGTGTGATGGCACCAGTAGCTGGGTTATAAGTGATACCTAGTCTTTGTAGAACAATATTAGAAAATCTTATTCCTGCATAAGTATTTATCCAGTAGGTATAGATACCCTCTTGAACTGGTGAAGGGATAAATATATCCAGTTCAGTAAGATCTCTATTAAAATTATTTTGACTGCCAGGATTTCCCATCTTGGAGTTATCTGACCTTAATTCAGTCATTTGCCATTCGTTATTTAGGCTCTTTTGTAACTGGCTGTAAGCTGCATTTAATCCTTGCTGAAGCTCCGTTGCGTTTGAATAAAAAGTCGCAGAATTCAGATTAGACTCTGGCGGTATATTTAATGCTTTCTCACAAGAGCCTAAAGCCAAGATTGAAAGGACTGCTATTAGATTAATATATTTCATAATTGAAAGATTGTATTTATTAAAAATTGATGTCTAGTCCTATTAGATAAGTTTTATTTATAGGGAAGCCACCTCTTTGGTAACCACTAATAAGGGGTGTTGAATATGCTCCACCTGTATTTCTAGCTTCAGGATTTACACCTCTGTAGCTATCTGCACTTTTAAAGAAAAGATTCTGAGCAGAAGCATAGATTCTCATAGAACTTAGCTTAGCTTTTGCTGCAAAAGTTTTAGGTAAAGTAAATCCTACTAGTACTTCCCTTAATGCATAATAAGAAGCATCTTCAATGGCATAATCTGTAATCAAAGGGGCAACACCTACAGTGGAGTATGGCGTTTTTCCATCACCAGGATTAGCTGGGCTTATCCATCTATTTTCCGTGTAATTTCTTACATACCTTCTGTTCTCATTGTAAAATACATCCCCATTCACAAGCTCTCCCCCAACTGATCCTTGCACTAGGAACATTAAGTCAAATGCTTTGTAGGTGAAGTTATTGGTGATGCCAAAAATGAAATCTGGATTAGGGTTGCCTAATACCATTCTGTCTCTTACATCAATGGTGTCATCTCCGTTTACATCAACAATCTTTAGGCCTCCTGGTACAAATATGGTATTACCTATGGAGCTTCTAAGTCCTTTAGAAATAGCTTCATCTATCTGTGCTTGCGATAACCAAACACCATCTGTCTTGTAACCAAAATACTCTACAAATGGTCGGCCCACTTGGTTTCTGTAAACTTCAGATCGTTCTCCAGTACTTGTAAGAAATTTGTCATCACCAAGACTTAGCAGCTTATTTCTGTTCATAGAATAGTTTGCAGTGGTTGACCAAGTCAAATCTTTTTTTCTTACTTGGTTAGTATTGATTGCAATTTCTAATCCTCTATTCTGTAAGCTACCAATGTTGTTCCAAGTAAATTGTGAACCAGTAACAGCTAGAGCTCCCTGCCTTAATAATAATTTGTTTGTTTTAGATTGGTATGCATCTACTGAAATGTTGATTACATTTTTTAGAACGGATAAGTCAACTCCAAGGTTATACTGATTTGTTGTTTCCCATGTAAGTCTTGGGTCTGATAAAGTGGTTAACAGGGGAGCTTGACCTACAGCCAGACTTCCATTTCCTGCGCCATAATTATAATTTGCTGCAGTAAGTAAGTCAAGAAAGGCATAAGAAACAATTGCATTATTTCCTGTAGCACCTTGGCTAGCTCTCAGCTTTAAATTATTTAACCAATTAACATTTTGAAGGAATTTTTCTTTAGATGCTACCCATCCAACAGAAACTGCTGGGAAATAGCTCCACTGATAATTCCCGCCGGGTGCAAATAAAGAACTACCATCTGCTCTGATTGAGGCAGATATTAAATATTTATTATCGAAACTATAACTTACTCTTGAAAGCCCAGAAATTAGTAAGGTTGATATCCTAGTATTATAAGTGTTATTAGCATCTTGATCTTTTATAGATGCAGTATTTAATGTGGTAATGTTATCACTAGGGAAGCCATAAGCTGTTATCTGCGAAAGATTTTCAGATGTTTTTTGCGCAGTAAAACCCACAACTCCATTTATAGAATGTTTATTTACTCTTTTATTATAACTTAAGGTGTTCTCGTTAAGAAGATCAGTATATAATCTATTGGAATAGATTCCCTGATTAATATCTCCCAAAACATTACTACCTGTTTTTGCAAAGTCTAATCCATCTCTATAATTTATATAAACGCTACCTAGAGACTTAAAACTAAGGGATTTACTGATTTTATATTCCAGATCTAAAGAGTTGGTAAGTCTATACTCTTTTTGATTATTTTTTCGAGTTTCCAATACCCATTTTGGTGTTGTATTAGTAGTAGAAAATGGGGTTAGATTTCCAGTGCTTGTAAACAGTGTGCCATCAGGCATAAAACCACTGTAGGGTCTATTATTAAAATAAGCAGCCTGGGCAAAATCTCCCGACTGTACATTAGGATATACACCACCAGCCCTTACAAATGCTGCAGTAGTTTCATTTAGTTTAGCAGGTAAATATGATTGGAATCTTACAAAATTTGTATAGTTGGTAGATGGCCTTTCTCTCGTAATAAGAGAAGGGTTGATGTTGAAACTGAGAGAAAGTTTTTTAGATAAGTTAACATCCACTTTTGCTTTTACATTATACCGTTTGTACTCACTATTGTATATCATTCCTTGGTCATTTTGGTAACCACCAGATATGTAAAACTTTGTCGTGCTATTTCCACCAGACACAGCTAATTGAATGTTTTGAGTGTTAGCAGTACGTATGCCCTCCCTTTGCCAATCAGTAGCTTCTCCACCTCTTAGCGTGTTCTCTACAATATAGGCAGCTCTTTCATTGGTGGTGATAAGATTTGGAGCTGTTGTCCAGCTTGGATCTTGTGCTCTTAATGCTGCTTCATAATATAAAAGATTGGTATACTCTGAAGTAGTCATTACATCATAAAGCTCATAAGCTTGTTTTACACCTGTAGATGATTTAAAGGAATACCGAGTTTTATTAGCCTTCCCACTTTTGGTTGTAATTAATATTACACCATTAGCACCTCTAGAGCCATAAATAGAAGCCGAGGCTGCATCTTTCAACACTTCAACAGATTGTACATCGGCCATATTTACAAACGCTAATCCATCTGGAACTGGATGCCCATCTACTACAACTAGTGGTGCCGCATTTGCATTTATTGAACTTAAGCCACGTACCTGCACCTTCACATCTCCACCAGCTTCTGAGTTAATATTTTGTACTTGTACACCTGCAATTTTACCTTGTAAAGCTTGGTCTAGCCTTGCAGATGGTGTTTCTTCCAAGTTTTTATTTTCAAACTTGGCTACTGCACCAGTTACTTGGCTTCTATTCTGAGTTCCGTAACCGATAACTACCACTTCATCTTCTATCTTAGTATTGGGTGCAAGCACTACGTCTATCTCCGTTTTGTTTTCAATAAGGACTGATTGTGATTCAAAACTGCTAAAGGAGAATATAAGCGTTGTTGATTTACTACTTACAGTTATACTGTAGGTGCCATCCTCTTTTGTAGCCGTACCACCTTTTTGGTTGTCGGTCAAGACGTTAACGTTGGCTATTGCTTTGCCAGTTGATTTGTTAGTTACTTTTCCCTTTATCACTTTTGATTGGGCAAATGCACATACAAAACCTAAGCAAAGCAGGATGCTGAGTAGATATTTTTTTTGCATATTAGTTGGTTTATTTTTTCTGAAAAATTTAATACAATAATTTTATTCTCAATCGGGAAGCTTTTTCTCCTTCCAGTGCCAATACATTGGCTTTACAATCTTTGCATTTATATTCTTTGCTTGCTTCCATAAGGATCATATAACATTCTTCCGGCTTCCATTCTTTGATTTGCTCGCTTATCCATTTCTTTTTGCCAAGGAAAAAAGGTAGATGTGTATTGAAAGCTTTTTGTAAAGACTTGCGGCTCGGCGTTACTGTGTGATAAATATCAATGCCATTATTTTTTGCCACTTGTGCAATGGTAAAAAAAGCATCTAGCACAAAAGCAGAGTAATGGAGAGAGATAGTTCTTTCTAATTCTTTTGGGAAAAATCCTTCTTCATCTATCTGTTTATCGATTCTCTTCACCGCATTTTCGGCAATAGCTTTTACTTGATTTTTATCACCAGCATATGCAGCAAAAGCAATTCGCTGTGCATCGTACCAAGCTCCATGGTTATTTGGAGCGTCTGCTTCGTCTAGCCCACACTCACTAGTTTCCATCCAGTGTAGAAAGTCAGCGTACCATTTACGAAGTCCGAGGTCATCACTTTTTTTCCAGGCTGGAGATGCGAGTAATAATCCAGCCGCATTCACCACTTTTATAAATTGGCGGCTGTCGATAATGCCTGCACCTCGTCCATCATTTCTGCCTTTTATCGCTTGAGCATAGTTGAGGTTTGGATTCATCTTTGTTTCTGGGTTCAAGAACCAAACTCTAATCAAATTTGCAGCATGTAAAGCGTACTTATTCTCACCAGAAAAGAAATAGGCTAGTGCAAGCGTTTCTACATTCTTGCATAACTGTGGCATATAATCTTTGTCGAGGTAATCTTTTACCTCAGGATTGGTTACGCCATCTCTTCTGATATACGGGAGACCATCTGCCTTGCTGCTATCTGGCCACCAATAGGGTGCAAGGCTCATATAATCGTGCTTGTCGCCACTTGGTGGATTGTTTTTCTTCTCCATAACACTCACTGTTTTAAACAGGAGTGCCTTTTCTGCATCTTTGAGCAAAGCTTTATAAGCATCAATATTCTCATTTCCTGCAATAGTTAAGTCTGCTTTATTATTACGAAGTGCTTGGCCGTCATAGCAATAAAATTCTGGTTTAGCTGATTGAGCAGCGCAAGCCATTGTAAAGGCTAGCGCTACTAATATTATACTTATAGTTTTTAGTTTTCTCATTATCTTATTACTCTAATGGTTGCACCAAGATCCACACCAGGGCCATACACTTTTACGATGTAAATGCCAGATGGTATTGTAGGTGTTGGTATTACCGATGTGGTAAATCCTTTGTTGATTAAAATATTCTTCTTAGCAACGGGCTGTCCTAGTGAATTGTATACCATCACATCTGCTAGGCTAGCTTGAGGTGAATATATTACTACACTAATGTTGCCAGATGTATTGCCATAAGCATTTATATACTGCTCGCTCGTACCAGAAGATGGTAAGATAGAGAGCCTACCATTTACTAGAGTAACCGTATAATTGTTAGATGTAGCACCACTAAGCATAATGTTATACGTTCCTGGCAATGAGCTTGTTGTAGCCGCCGTATTTATATCCAACGGAGTAAGCAAGCTTGCCAAGTTGTCGCCATTTACAAAACCTGTTGCAAGTGTTGTAAATGCTGGGTTTGGACTAAGGTAAGTTTTTACCGTATCTACCGCCGTTATCGTTAACGCTCTCTTTGTTACCGTAAGTAATTGTGGTATAGGTGTGGCTGCAAAGAAGCCATCGTTACCAGGTTGAGTGGCAGTTATAGTTGACGTTCCTGCTCCTCTGATTGTAACAAGATTACCCACAATTGTGGCAACAGCAGTATTACTGCTTGTGTAGATTATTGGCAAGGTTGCATTTGTACTGGTAGCGGTTACTGTGAAAGCTGCATTACCATATACCTTTGGTAGTATCGGAGGAAATGCAAGCGTTTGAGTTTGCTTGGCAAGTACAAACATTGTGTCATTTACTAGCGTGATATTGTAATTTGGAGACATTGCACCTGTGACTGTAATCGGATAAAACCCTGGTGCAGATGCAGTAACTGCGGTAGTTGTAATTGTAGGAGCTGGTGCAAGTACTGCTGCCGTTTCTCCTAACACAAAACCAGTGTAGGTGATAGTAAGAGGTGGATTTGCCACTAGCTCAAACTTTGTTTTCCTGTCTGCTTTTATGGTAAGTGGAGTCTTATTTACAGTAAGCGTTTGGCTAGCGCTTGCAGCAGGATAAAAACCATCCGTTGCTTGTGTAGCTGTAATTATAGAAGTACCAGCACTTACAATGTGAATGTTGTTGCCCACAATTGTTGCTACTGCTGTGTTGCTACTCATTAGCACTACTGGTGCTGTAGTATTAGCACTTATGATACCAGAACCAAAGTCAGGTTGACCATAAGTCTTGGGAGGAAAAGCATTGAAAATAAATGGATCTGTTTGCGGTATTGCGCCTGCGGCAAATGAACCTATACCACTAGCATCCATTCCGGTCACGGTGTTAGTTGTATTATCGCCAGTACCAACTGGTACTGCATAAGTGCTTCCAGTATTTTTAATCAAA
Organism: Chitinophagales bacterium; assembly: GCA_038222815.1. Lineage (GTDB taxonomy): Bacteria > Bacteroidota > Bacteroidia > Chitinophagales > Chitinophagaceae > Ferruginibacter. The sequence goes on along the minus strand of JBBRHK010000056.1, from coordinate 868 downwards.
CCAATATCAGTACCAGGCAGGGTAGAGAATGTTGATCCTTCTAGAACCTGCGGCCAGTTGAGTGAAATAGTTACATTACCAGTACCTACAGGTCTTGCTATATTCCATACTGCATCTACTACTAATTGTTTTTGTGAGCCTAAAAGTTGAGTGCCATTTACTTGTCCGTTAGATGTAATGCCTGTGAAAACAGCAATTAGAAAATCAGAACTTGTAGTGGGTGTAAGTGTTACGGGAAGATACCTCAAAGTAGTACCTAATGGCACTATTTTCAAAGATGAAACGGCATCGTATTTTATAAAACTTTGTACTCCTGTTGCTACTACATAATCAGTAGCAATGTAGTTTGTAGCAGAAAATGTACCTTCTAAAGTTGCTGTAGACAAGATATGTAAAGTGTCTGCTGGTCTTAATGTTAGTTTGTTATTAAGCGTTAAAGTAGCTACTAAATTTACACCAGCATTTACCGTTACTGGTGCATTTACTGTAATACTTTTTAAAGTAAGGCTAGTAGGCGTAGTTCCTGTATTTACACCAAAAGGAAAACTGTTTGCGGCATCAAGTATATAACTGATGTTGCTCTCAAAAGAAGCAGTTGTCGCATTGCCAACGGAGCCGCTAGTCGGATTAAATCCGTTTGCATTTGCCGTTCGTAATGTTGCACCTGCTGATTCAATAGAAATGTTACCAGCACTCCCTGTCGAGGTTAATACTTTTGATAAATAAATAGCATTGTCTGTAGTTGAAGAACCTACGACAACAGTGTTGGCAGGGATACCAGGCCCAGAGATAGTTTGGCCAGTAATACCTAGAAAAACTCCACTAATGTTGATTACCTTGTTGTCTCCGATTACTCTATCTGCAGTTC
>JBBRHK010000055.1:0-11030 GCA_038222815.1 Chitinophagales bacterium | reverse complement strand
CCTATCACTAAAGATAATATACTAGTAGGTACAGATAATAGTGCCGGTATGAGTAGAGATGAAGTGTCTTGCAGAAGATGTGGTGCTCACCTTGGTCACGTTTTTAATGACGGCCCAAAGCCAACAGGTCTTAGATATTGTATGAACTCCGCTTCGCTAAACTTTGCAAAGAAATAGTAAGCTAACCTATGAATATTTGCTTATTATAACGAACGCCTCTTTTGGCGTTCTTTTTTTGCAATTCATTTTATCTCCTTTACTTTAAATTTGACATTATGGAAAATGAAAAATCACACGAATATTTTATAAAAAGAGCTATCAATTTATCTATAGAATCAATAGAAGCTGGTACTGGCGGTCCTTATGGTTGTGTTGTAGTAAAGGACGGTGAAATAATAGCAGAAGGAAAAAATAATGTAACTTCTCACCACGACCCATCAGCCCACGCAGAGGTAGAAGCGATAAGGGCGGCTTGTAAAACTTTAAATGATCATCAACTTACAGATTGTGTTATTTATACTTCTTGTGAGCCTTGCCCAATGTGTCTTGGGGCAATATACTGGTCAAGAGCTAAGGCCGTTTATTATGCAAGCACTAGGGAAGATGCAGCGAAAGCTGGCTTCGATGATTCATTTATTTATGACGAAATAAAACAAGCACCCCTTTTGAGGGCTATCCCCTTTAGACATATCCAAGATTCAGAGGCAGGTAAAGCCTTTCAAATTTGGAATGATACTCAGGATAAATTAGAATATTAAAGGAATGCCATAACCATTACTTTGAATGCTAAGACTTAGAAAGGAACTGTCTCAATAATCTTATTCAAACAACCACCATCTTTTCTTGTGAGCATACTGTAATCCGAACTTATCTATACTGTAAATTTTTAAATAATCTACCACCTCCTCTACAGAATCTGTAAATAAACATAAATCTACATCTTCGGGAGAGATAGTACCCTCTTCTACCATTAGCTGCACGTGGTCCATAATATGCTTATGGTATTGTCTATTGAAAATAATTACTGGGAAACCACCAGTGACTCTAGTTTGTATCAAAGTTACCGCTTCAAAATATTCGTCTAATGTACCAAAGCCACCCGGCATTACTACAAATGCGTAAGAATATTTTGCCAACAAATTTTTACGGACAAAAAAGTATTTAATATTTACCCACTTATCCATATAAGGATTATGTCCCTGCTCGTGAGGCAATACAATATTACAACCCACACTCTTTCCTCCTACATCCTTCGCACCCCTATTGGCCGCTTCCATAATACCAGGGCCGCCACCAGTCATTATGGTAAAGCCGATTTTAGCAATAGCACCAGCTACTTTTCTAGCATCTTTATAATGAGGATGATTTTCATCAAACCTAGCTGAGCCAAAAACTGTAACGCAAGGCCCCACAAAATGCAAGACCCTAAAGCCTTTTACAAACTCCCAAAGTACTCGCCATACAAAGAAAAAATCTTTTAAGCGGCTTTGCGGACCACTAAGGAATTGGATTTCTGGTTTTACTTGTTGTTCAGTCATAGCATTTCAAATATAACCAATAATGAATGGAAAAAATACAATACACAACTGATGATAGTTCCTTTAAAAATTTAATTAACGTTGGCTTCATAGCTGATACTAAATGTAGAAGTCTTAACAACTTCAACCATTTTATTCGTACAAACTAAGTCTATTTTTTAGCATATTAATTTCATCTTGTAAAAGTCTTTCTTTCTCTAATAAATTAAAGACAATGTCAATGCCATCAAGATTTAGATTCAATTCCGATTGAAGTCTAATAATTCTTTCAAGATCATTAATTTGGTCTTCTGATACATATTGAGTTTCTTCAACGATTTCAATTTTTATAAGACCCATTTTAAATAATTCATTAACAAAAGAAATGTCTATTTCATAGTGCTTACAAAGAATTTGTATAGATATTAAATTGTTCCTTATCATTTTGTGCTAAGTTTTTGTAGTTCTTTAAACAGCTCTTTTTCTCTTTCAGTTAAATTATCTGGAGTTTGAATTTGATAGGTTATTATCATATCACCAAACTCTCCTTCTTTCTTATACTTCGGAAGACCTTTTCCTTTTAGTTTTACTTTTGAGCCATTTTTAGATTCTGGTTTAATCTGTAGTTTCAACTTGCCAGTAAAAGAATTAATTGTAATTTCTCCTCCTAGCATGGCAGTGTATAAATCAAGCTCTATTTGTTGGTGTAAATCGTTGCCTTCTCGTTTGAAAGCAGTGTCGTTAGTTATAATAAACTTGATGAATAAGTCGCCCGCTGGCCCACCATTTGTTCCTGCGCCTCCTTTACCTTTAATTTTTATTACCTGACCGTTCTCCACACCAGCAGGTATCGTAAGCCTTATCTTACTATTATTTACTGTGAGGATTTGAGTCTGATCGGTGTATATATCTTTTAAACTAAGATTTAATTCTGCATTATAATCCTGTCCTTTAAATTTTTGTTGCCGTCCTTGCTCGAATGACGAGCCTCTCCCACCAAACATTGATTCGAAAAAGTCGGAATAGTCATTGTTGGAAAAACTACCTGCACTAGAAGGCTCAGATGCATACTGTTGGCGCTGACGCTTAGCTGCTTCAAACTCCTCCCCATGCTTCCAATCCTTACCATATTTATCATATTTGACCCTGTTCTCCGGATTGCTCAACACTTCGTTGGCCTCATTAATCTCTTTAAACTTCATCTCGGCATCCTTATTTCCGGGGTTTAAATCGGGATGGTACTTTCTTGCAAGTTTGCGATAAGCAGATTTTATATCCTTTTCTGTTGAACCCTTTGATAACCCTAGAATTGTGTAATAGTCTTTAAATTCCATTTCCCAATTTACCTTTTTTTAAAACAAATAATAATAAATATAATCTCCGATGCTTTGAGACCATCTATAACTTCTAAACGAATTATATCTGCAAAACAAGATGTTGAAACAATAGAATTCCTATTCAATCTTCTTAGGTGTTAATTTAATGCTTATCAGCAAAAAATGATTCTCCCTTTACCATCCAAGAAAAACCAAAAGCTTCTACTGCCACTACTTCCATCCAGAAAGTAAGCTGATGGTCGTCATAGAAACTTGCGGGTATTACCCTTACAAAACCAAGCATCATTATAACGATAGCAAGCGTCATAAAAAGTGAACAAACACGATAAATTCTATTTCGCCTTACTTTTGCCTTAGTGCGTTTGCTTGGGGGTAAATTCGATTTTGTAAAAAGAAAAAAAGACATATAGTCTAGACTTAACAAAAAGATAGCGGCAGAAAAATAATGAAACTTTGGGCGAAAATTATTTTCATTGAGCAAAGTAACATTTACCTCATCAAACCTTCCGTTCAATTGCTGAGTTAAATTATCGGTAGGGAATAGTAATAACATAAGCGCAAAAATTCCCGCAAGACTTGATATCAAATAGTCTCTTCTATCTTCCCCTTTATACACTAATAAGAAAACAGCCAGTAAGCTTATAATAATGATGAAAATGCTACTTACTCTTGTAAAATAGTAATGGCTTATAGATGGAAGTACAGATGTAAAGCCACTATCTGCCAGCAAAAATATGTAGAGAAAAACTGGAAGAGAGATGCCTGAGACTCCTACAAGTTTTCGGAGCGTGTCTTGATTTTTTAAGAATATATCACCAGTAATATGGTAATTGGGAGAAAGAATGTTCTCGTCGTCCGTTGTAGTTTTTTCCATACGGCAAAGGCTTTTGGTAACTTGACGTGTAAGGTAACAACAAATTCAACAAAATTTAAAAACAAAAAAACAACCATCTCTGGTTGCCTGTGGAGAATAGCGGGTTCGAACCGCTGACCTTCCCGACTTGACAAGTCGGGACGCTCTAGTCCCAAAAACAAAAAAGCAACCATTTCTGACTGCTTCCTGTGGAGAATAGCGGGGTCGAACCGCTGACCTCTTGCATGCCATGCAAGCGCTCTACCAACTGAGCTAATTCCCCTTTTTTAATTCGTAATTTTTAATTCGTAATTGTCTAATCTTCCCACACCTCATCTTCACCAGCAAGCCATTTCTTTACAAGTCTTGTAGATACTGACTTAGGGCGCTCTAACGGAAAGCCTAAGGCTCTATCCCAACAAAGACTAGATAGTACACCTAATGCTCTTGACACTCCAAATAATACCGTATAAAATTCATACTCTACCATTCCGTAATGTACCAGTAGTGCGCCACTGTGGGCATCTACGTTTGGCCATGGATTTTTTATTTTTGCAATAGAACCTAGAATATCTGGAACAGTATCATATACATTCCAAATCGTATTTACTAAAGGATCATCTGGCATATGCTTCTTACCAAATTCCATTTGTGCTGTAAACCTTGGATCGGTTTGGCGAAGTACTGCGTGACCATAACCCGGCACAACTTTTCCTTCGCTCAATGTTTGTTTTACATAGTCTGCAATTTGCTCTTTTGTAGGCGACTCAGATCCTATTTTTTCTCTTAATTCAAAAATCCATTTGATAACTTCTTGGTTCGCTAATCCGTGTAGAGGACCTGCAAGACCGTTCAATCCTGCAGCAAGACTCAAGTAAGGATCACTCAATGCAGAGCCTACGAGATGAGTAGTGTGCGCACTTACATTACCGCCCTCATGATCTGCGTGTATCGTCATATATAAGCGCATCAATTCTTTAAATCCTTCATCTTCAAAACCCATCATATGTGCAAAGTTGCCAGACCAGTCTAGTAAACCATTTGGTTGAATATGATCTCCCCCTTTATATTTTCTTCTATAAATGTAAGCTGCAATTCTTGGTAGCCTAGCAATCAAATCCATTGTATCGTCAAAAGTAGCTTCCCAGTAATCTTTCTTATTCATTCCTTTTGCGTAGTTCTTTGCAAAAGTACTCTCTGTTTGTAGTGCCATAATACCTACTACAAATTGACTCATAGGGTGCGATGAGATCGGCATTGCATCTATGGTTGCGAACACATGATTAGGCACGTGGCTCCTGCGCTGCCATACAGAAGATACCCACTGTACATCTTCCTCTGTAGGTAATTCTCCTACAAGCATTAAATAAAATAACCCTTCTGGAAGCGGTTCGTCTCCACCTGGAGCCTTTGGCAAGGCCTTTTGTAATTCTGGAATAGAGTAGCCTCTAAAACGAATACCATCTTGTGCATCTAGCAAAGATGTTTCGGTAACTAGACCAGTAATTCCTCTCATTCCTTGATAGATCTGACTAAGAGTTACTTCTCCTATTACTTTATCACCGTGCTCTTTGAGCATTTCTTTAATTTCTGCGCCAGTAGCATCTGCTTTAGCTCTAAATTTATCTTTTATTATTCCCATGGCAATCGAGGTTTTTATTGTGAATTCGCTCTAAAATACGAAGCGTGTGCTATGAAAACAAAAGTTTTCATGAATAAGTTTTTATTTAGCAAATAAATAAGATTTATTATTTTGGAGCCTTCTTATAAATGTAGATAGCTAATATACCAAAAAAGATATTGGGCATCCAAGCTGCTAGAAATGGGCTAAAGTCTCCTTGTGTTGCAAATACAGAGCTTACCCTACTAAATAAAATATACAAAACGCTAATGAGCACGCCCAGTGCTAAATGGGCCCCACTGCCACCCCTCACTTTCCTACTGGCCAATGCTACCCCAATTATAGTAAGTATGAGGCAAGAGGCTGGTATGGCGTCCCTATTATACCGTTCCACAAGTAAGCCGCCAATATTGGGAGACCCCCGCATTTTTTCCGCTTCTATAAATTTATCCAATTGGCTTGTGGTCATTTGCTCTTTCAAATAATCATCGTTTCTCAAGTCGATGGGTTTGAAATTATAATTCACTAGCTTTTCGTTGCTCAAAATTAATCTTTCATTTATACTATCTAAAAAACGCTCTTGCACTAACCCGAGCTTCCACTTTCGAGATGCAGTATCAAAACTAATATTAGATGCTCTAAGGTTATACACTAGCTTATTATTTACATAGCGCTGTACAAAAAAATTATTCCCCGTTTTTGAAACTGTATCGTATCCTTTAAAGCCTACATAACTAAGGCTATCTAGCTTAAAATATAAGTTTGTCTTATAGCTACTTCGCTTACCATCTGCATTGGGGCGTACATTGCTACTTAAGTATTTAATGTCAAAATCAGCCCATAATCTATTAGCTTTTGGAATTACAAATTGATACCCGAGCCAGAGAAAAGTTGCAAGAATAAAACCGCCCACCATAAATGGCAACATAAATCGCCTGAATGAAACACCTGCACTTAAAATGGCGATTACCTCACTCCTACCCGCCATCTTACTCGTGAAAAAAATTACTGAAATAAAAACAAAGAGTGGAAAAAGCATTGCACCAAGGCGAGGGATAAAGCCAGCATAATAGCCAGTAAGAATCTGCCAAAAACTCAAATTGGATTTTCCAAAATCATCTGTATGCTCACTTAAGTCTACCACAATGATGATGGCCAAAAACAACACAAGACAAAAAAAGAAAGTGGTGATGTATTTTAATATTATATATCGATCTAGTATCTTCATCTATAGCTGCAATGTACTAAGTAATAGTTATGGATTGTAAAAACTAACGTGTTAGATTTTTGCCAATGTATCTTTTAGGCTGTAGCGATTGCTTTGGCAGCGATATAACCTGTAGTCCAGGCATTTTGAAAATTAAAGCCCCCTGTAACACCATCAATATCTAATATTTCGCCCACAAAATACAGCCCAGGATGTTTCTTACATTCCATAGTTTGATGATCTATTTCTGAAAGACTAATACCGCCTGCTGTTACAAATTCATCTTTGAATGTTGTTTTTCCTTTTACATCTAGCTCATTCGTACAAAGGAGTTTAGCTAATTTGTTTCGATCCTTTGCAGTAAATTCTGCATAGCGCTTATCATCACCCACTCCAACCTGCTCCAGAAAATATTCCCAAAATCTTCCTACCAGGCCAAATGGATTTTTATTTGAAACTTTGGCACCAGGATGTAATTCTGCTATGCTTTGTAGACTTTCTATCGCAGTATTTTCATTAAATGCAGGAACCCAATTTACTTGAATTTTATACAAATAATTTTGCTCTGCAAGGTACCTTGCTGCCAATGCAGAAAGTTTCAGTACAGCTGGGCCACTGAGTCCCCAGTGCGTAATAAGAACTGGGCCAAGAGTTTGAAGCTTTGTACCTTTTATTTTTATTTGGGCTTTGGGAATGGTTACACCCATAAGCTTAGTCAAAGATTTATCTTGCAGATTAAATGTAAAGAGCGAAGGTACAGGTGGCTCTATGGCTAGATTAAAATGCTGTAACCAGTGAAATTTATCTAAAGTTTGATGCCCACCTGCTGCAATACATAACTTGGTGGTATGAATTCTACTTTCATTTTTCAAATGCAACAAATAACCATTGGTAAAACTTTCTATTCGTTTCACATCCCTTTTTGTTTCGATTACTACTCGGTATTTTCTTGCTTCATTGAGTAAGCAGTCAATAATCGTCTGTGAGCTATCTGTTACCGGAAACATCCTTCCATCTGCTTCTACTTTCAATTGTACATTGCGTTCTTCAAACCACTGAATGGTGTCTTTAGTAAAATGTGTGTGAAATGCCTTTTTTAAAAATGCAGAGCCTCTAGGATAATTTTTTACCATCTCAGAAATACTCATACAGTGGTGTGTAACATTACATCTCCCTCCTCCACTTACTTTTACTTTAGATAAAAGTTTATCCGTTTTTTCTAGTAATAATATTTTTAAAGAAGGATAAAATCTGGCGGCATTTACTGCACAGAAAAAACCGGCAGCTCCCCCACCAATAACTACTAAATCATAATGAGCCTCATCTGTAATCATATCCAAAAAAATAAGTTCCTTTACGTGGAAAATTAAGGTAAAGCTAGTCCAAAATCATTTTAAAAAAGATGATTACTTTTTTTCCTATCGTATATTGCTTTTCAAAAGATTGCTTTCTTTATAAGTTTTAATTTTTATCCATATCTTACGAAATCTTAAAAAAAGACACTACCAAGTGTATCATTAAAACTATACGAATTGCATTATGAAAAAATTTCACTTATTAATTATTTTAGCGATTTTATTTACCTCTGTAAATTCTGTCTTTGCCCAAGCAAACCAACTGTCTGGAGATAATCCTTCAGCTAGAGAAAAGTATGCAGCAGACCTTATGAAAGACCCTGCGCTTGGTTATGTACCCTTCAATCGCTTATTGAAAGCAATTGAGCATTCAGAACAATTGAAAAGAAGCCAATCGCTAAGAACCACCGCATCACTCAATTGGATAGAGCGTGGTCCTATTTACGATAGCGTTGGCCCTTCAAATGGAAACACTCGTGGCGGCCCTAATACTATTGGAGGTCATACCTCTGGCAGAATGAGAGGTTTCTTATTAGATCTACGAAACGACCCTAGTGGCAATACTGCTTTTGCATCGGGTGTGGCTGGTGGAATTTGGAAAACCACCACATTTCTTACAGGCGGAGTCGCACCAAACTGGGTTGCAATAAATGATCAATTTACTAATTTGGCCATTTCTTCTATTGCCCAAGACCCTACTAATCCTCAAGTTATTTATTTTGCAACAGGCGAGCCTACAAGTAATGCGGATGCAGTTTTTGGAGCAGGGGTTTGGAAATCTATTGATGGAGGAACTAGCTTTAATCTTTTACCATCTACATCAAATTTTGTACGTTCTTTTAAGATAGGATGCGATGCAGCTGGTAATGTTTATTTAGCTTGTCGCACTACTTCTGTTCCAGTCAGTAATCCAAATGGTCTATACCGTTCTACAAATGGCGGTACCTCTTGGACAAATATTACTCCGAATAATTTAACCTCTAACAATAATTGTACAGATTTTGAATTTACCGCTTCAGGTAAATTAAATGCCATGTTCGGTTATTTAGGCACTGTTGTTAATCATCGTTATACTACTTCTCCAGCAACTGTTGCAGTTGGTTCTTGGTCATCTAGTACAGGATTTAGACCCACTAATACTGCTGCAAGAAGAACGGAGCTAGCTGTATCTGGGGAGTTACTTTATGCTGTAACTGTAAACTCTGGAAGCCTTGCAGACAGTTGTTACTTATCAACTGATGGGGGTGAAAATTGGTCGAAGCAAAATAATATAATAATGCCCTCTGGTCTTGCTGCGCAAGGCTGGTACAATATAAGCTTAGCCATCAACCCTACTAACACTAATGAGCTAGTTGTAGGAGGCTTGGATGCATACAAGTCAATAGATGCAGGAGCTACTTGGACAAGACTTACTAGATGGGTATCTACGGCACCTTATGTACATGCCGATCACCATATTGCTGAATACTGGATTGTTGGCGGCGAAACTAGATTAATCTTAGGAACGGATGGTGGACTTTTCTACTCTACTGATAATGGCGCTACATTCATATCTAAAAATAGAAACTTAGGAATAAAGCAGTTTTACTCAGCAGCTATTCATCCAGATGCTGGATCACCATATTTATTAGCTGGTGCCCAAGACAATGGAGTACATCAACTTAAAAATCCAGGACTAAGCTATTCAATCGAAGTAACTGGTGGTGATGGTGCTATCGTACATATCAATCAACAAAACCCATTAATTCAGTTTGGAAGTTATGTGTATAACCAATATCGACGCACTACTAATGGAGGAGCTACTTGGTCTTCGATAAACCTTTCGACCACATTGGGTCAGTTTATAAATCCTTTTGATTATGACGATGCACAAAATATTATGTATTGCGGAAACTCGGCTGGTACGATTAGAAGATGGGATAATGCGAACACCTCTTCATCAAGTGTTGTTTTTAATGTATCTGGAATGAGTGGTTCTTTATTATCCGCAAAATATTCACCATTTACGGCCAATAGATTATTTTTTGGAACTAATAATGGTAAGCTTTTCAGATTAGATAATGCAAATGCACCAGCAAATGGGGATAATGTAACGGCCACAGATATTACTGGAGCAGGTTTTCCTAACGGTACTATCATTTGTGTAAATACTGGTACTGACGATAATAATTTAGTAGCCACCTATACTAACTATGGTGTAAATAATGTGTGGGTTTCTTCTAATGCTGGTGCATCTTGGTCAGCCATTGATGGTGACCTACCAGATATGCCTGTGCGCTGGGCAATGTTTGAGCCAGGCAGCAATGCTAAGTTATACTTGGCAACAGAAGCTGGAATTTATACCACAACCAATATCAATGGAGCCTCTACCCAGTGGTTACCAGAAACGACGTTTCCTTCAGTATCAACATATATGCTAAAAATCCGTGCTAGCGATAGCACAATAGTTGCTGGTACACACGGTCGTGGTTTATGGACGTCTAAAATCCCATCAGTTGCTCCGGTAAATCCTACTGTAGTAATTAACCAAGCGGCTAGTCAAGTAGATCCTACTTCAGTTTCTCCGATTAATTTCACAGTAGTTTTCAGTGAGCCAGTAACTGGCTTTACAGCTGCAGGTGTTACCTTATCTGGTACAGCTGGAGCTACCACTAAAGTAGTGACGGGAACTGGTTCTACTTATAATGTAGCAGTTTCTGGAATGACAAATAATGGTACTGTTATAGCAACTGTTTCTGCCAATGCAGCTACAGGCACTTTAATTTTAAATGGCAATTTGCCTTCTACAAGTACGGATAACACTGTAACCTATAACGTAGCAGTAGTACCGCCAACAGTTACGATAAACCAGGCGACGACACAAGCAGATCCTACTTCTGTTTCTCCAATTAACTTCACTGTTGTTTTTAATGAAGCAGTCACTGGCTTTACATCAGCGGGTGTTACTATATCTGGCACTGCGGGAGCAACCACAAAAGTATTAACAGGAACTGGGACAACTTATAATGTTGCAGTATCTGGAATGACAAATACCGGTACTGTAATAGCTACCGTACCTGCAAATGCAGCAACGGGTACAGTGAATGTAACAGGGAATACAGCTTCTACAAGTACAGATAATACGGTGACTTACAATAATC
>JBBRHK010000054.1:0-11037 GCA_038222815.1 Chitinophagales bacterium | reverse complement strand
GCTCGTAGAAGAATTGCAGAGAAGTTGATAGAAGATGGTAAATATTCTTTCTAAGATTTAGTGATAAATATTTTAGCCCTTTCATTTGAAGATGAAGGGGCTTTTTTATGTCCTCAATGTTTAGCTAGTTGCAAAACAACTAGATTCTGTATCACAATACTTTTAGGTGAAAAACAATCGTTTTTTTATAGTTAAGTAAATAAAATTATTGTAACCTATTAGCTATTTATAGGCAATATACTATGCTGTACAAGTTGCACAAATGAAGTTGCTTAGCTATAAAAGTCAATTCCTCCTTCCAGAAAATCCAGCTTAACAGCTACAAGTCTTAGGATTCTAAACCCATTTCCAACCAAGCATTATTTCCTACCACCTATCCACAAAATTTACCATTCATTCACATTACAAGGTACTATGCTATGTAAAGTACCTACGTTTGCTAAGTAGTATTTAAACCACATAAGCGAATAAAAAAATAAATAAAAAATGAAAACATTAGCCATTATCGCCCTCTTTGTGACGAACAGTCTAATCAGCCTAGCACAACAGAAACCATTGATAATCAGAGGAAATACCTTACCAGCTGCAACAGTACAAGTGCTAAACTCTACTGACAGTAGCATTGTTGTGAGCTCGATAGCCGACAAGCAAGGTGCTTTTTCTATCACAGTACCATCTGCAGGAACCTATTTAATATCTAGTGAATATGTAGGTTATGAGAAAAAATATAGTAATATGATTACGCTTGCTGAGAATGAGAGCACAGCAGAACAAAAACTTATTTTAGAAAAAACTTTCAAGCAAATAGATGCTGTGGTAGTAACCGCCAAAAAACCAATAGTAGAATATAAGTTGGACAAAACCGTGCTTAACGTAGACGCAATGGTTAGCAATACAGGAGCAACTGCTCTTGAAGCTTTAGAAAAAGCACCTGGCGTATTAGTAGATAAAGACGGCAATATTTCCTTGAAAGGAAAACAAGGCGTTGTCGTTTTAATAGATGGTAAGCGCACTTATATGAGTGGCACAGAACTTACGGCCTATCTTTCTGGATTACCAGCAAGTACCATTCAAAATATAGAGCTAATTAGCAACCCATCTGCAAAATATGATGCAGAAGGAAATGCAGGTGTCATCAATATCAATACTAAAAAATTAAAGCAACGTGGCTTCAATGGATCGGCTTCTCTTAGTTATGGGCAAGGTTTTTACAGCAAGACTAATAATAGTTTGAACCTTAATTATAGAATCAATAAATGGAATTTCTTTAGCAGTATCAGTGGTAACTATCGCAGAGAGTTTCAAGATCTAGACATTAATCGCAAGTACTTTGATGCGTCCAATAACTTAGCTACAGCCTTTGAGCAAATAACCAAGAAAAATAAAGAACGCACTTACCTCAGTTCTAAAATAGGCGCTGACTATTATGTAAATCCTAAAACAATTTTTGGAATAGTTGTTACCAGCAATTCTGCACCTACTACAGAATTTGGAACTAGTGTAAGTTTACTCAGTAATAAAAACTTTATACTAGACAGCATGGTGGATGCCACCCGAAGCCAAAAATCTAAATGGAATAATAATGGCATTAATCTAAATATGCGCCACACTATAGATACCACTGGGAGAGAACTCACGGCTGATGTAGATTTCATACAATATAAAAGTAACGACAACCAATACTTTGATAATGCCATACTTAATGCAGATGGAAGTTTCCGATACAATGATATTCTTATTGGCGAACTGCCATCTACCATCAATATATACAGTGCAAAACTTGATTACACACATCCTCTACCTAAATCAGTAAAGTTCGATGCAGGCTTAAAGTTTAGCTATGTAAACACAGACAACCTCGCTAATTATTATATCCTAGAAAATAATGTGAAAACAATTGATTGGACAAAGACCAATCATTTTACATACAAAGAAAATATAAATGCTGCCTACCTCAATGCTAGCAAAACCATTGAAAAATGGGGAATACAAATAGGACTAAGAGCAGAGAATACAAACCTTACTGGCAATCAATTTGGTAATCCGCTACCGCAACATCCTGACAGCAGCTTTAGCCGCAGCTACACCAATATATTTCCTACGAGCTATTTTAGCTATACCTTAAATGATAAAAATAATTTTGGATTTAGCTATGGTCGCCGCATTAGCAGACCAGATTATGAAGACCTTAATCCTTTCTTATTCTTCTTAGATAAATATACGTCGGAGAGAGGAAATCCATTCTTAAAACCAGTGTATGCGCACGTTTTTGAGCTGAGTCATAACTATGGCAGAATGTTCAATAGCAGCATCAATTATACCCACAGTAAAGATTTAATAAATGGTAGTTTCTTAGAAGATGGATATAATATCATCAACACAAGAGACAATTTTGGACGCAGTGATAACCTTACGCTTGCAGTAAACTTCAATAAAAAAATAGCAAAGTTCTGGCAATTAATGCTGTACAATGAATTGGCATATCAAGAGCTACGAGGTCTGAGTACTGATAAAGATTTAAAAATAAAAGCCAGCTGGTATAGCGTAAATCTAACGAATCAATTTAAGTTTAATAAAGGCTGGAGTGCAGAGCTAGGTGGCTTTTACAGGAGCCCTACAAGAGAAGGACAAATTCAGATAAATAAACTAATGCAACTGCAAGCGGGTGTAAAAAAAGAAATACTAAAAGGTAAAGGAGCATTTAACCTATCGCTTAGAGATTTTACTGGGCCGATGAAGGTTACTGGCAATTTAAATTTTGCAGTAACTCAAGCAGACTTCACACAACAGAGGGACAGTAGAGTAATCACACTTGGATTCAACTACCGTTTTGGTAAGCCGATAAAAGGCACAAAGAACAAAAAATCTGGCGGTGCAGATGCGGAGCAAAATAGAGTGAAGGAGGGATAAACTTTGTAGTTGTATGCGAAGGGGGTAATGAGCAGTAATGCTTGTTGCCCTCTTTTTTATACCTAAGATTTACAATTGCAGTCTAACACTAAAAATGTAACCGAAATAGATTTCCAAAGCCAACAATTAGTTTTCTCTTTTCATTTACAACCCTCTTCTATTCTAACTCGTATATAATCAAGCAACTGCAACTGACAAATTCAAGTCCTATTGGTAAAAGCACAATAGAAATAAAAAAGGCGAAGGGCTGCGCTGCTTAGGTGGAGCTCTTTTTGTGTGGGCAGGCTAAGTGTGTTAGCAGCAAAAAAGCGGGAACCGGGCACCGAAATAAAGTTGATGTAAGAGGCAATATAAAAAGCCCCAAATAAAATGATTAGATAATATGTGCGGAAATTTTAAAAAAAGACTCCTGCATAAATACATCTTACTTTTGCAACTCATAAAGGGAACTGGAAAATAGTATGGAAAAAAATATGATGAAGTGGGTTTGATAAAAGTGATTATTCCAGCGTATAATGAGGCGGCGTCTATTGCGCTAGTCGTAGACGCTATTCCAGATTTTGTGCAAGAAATTATAGTAGTAGACAATAAGTCAACTGATGGGACAGCTAAGGCTGCAAAGCTTGCAGGTGCAACAGTTGTAGAACAGCCAAAGGCGGGTTATGGCAATGCTTGCTTGCGGGGCTTGGAATACATTGCAGCGCAGGAAGAAAAGCCAGAGATTATCGTTTTTATAGATGGAGATTATTCTGATTATGCCGAGGATATGGCGTCAATTGTACGACCAATAGTAGAAGACAACATTGATTTTGTGGTGGGAGCTAGAGTGCCAGCTCTCAGAGAAAAAAATGCGATGACGCCGCAACAATTGTGGGGGAATAAATTAGCAACCTTTCTTATGCGAATTATCTATGGCTCAAAGTTTACTGACCTTGGGCCTTTTAGAGCCATAAAGTATGATAAACTAGTGGCATTACAGATGAGCGATACTACCTACGGATGGACCGTAGAAATGCAACTAAAAGCTCTTAAGAAAAACCTATCTTACATAGAAGTACCTGTGCGATACAGAAACAGAATAGGCTTCTCTAAAATAAGCGGGACGCTGAGAGGCTCTGTACTAGCAGGAATAAAAATAATAGGCTGGATTTTTAAATATAGTGTACAAAAAAACGGATGACGATTGTGGCATATATCATTGTGGCTTTATATCTGCTATCGCTGATTGCAATTTTTTTGTACAGCGCTTCCCAGTTTTCGTTGATGCTAAGCTTTGTGCGAAGTAAGAAAATGCCAGAGTTAAAATTACCTTCTTATAGCAAAGATGATGCACTTCCAAAAGTAACGATCCAACTTCCACTGTACAATGAGGCTTATGTAACAGAAAGATTATTGCATTGTATAACTGCAATAGATTACCCACAGCATAAACTACAAATACAGGTATTAGACGATAGTACAGATGATTCATTACTAGTAAATAAGGGTCTTGTGAAAGGACTAAGTGATGCAGGTTTTGATATTGTTTTTATACATAGAACAAATAGAGCAGGCTATAAAGCTGGAGCGCTGAAGGAAGGACTAGAAACAGCTACGGGAGATTTCATTGCCATTTTTGATGCGGATTTCTTACCAGAAAAAAATTGGCTAAGGGAAGCAATAAGAGGATTTGTAAGTGAAGACATAGGACTTGTACAAACTAGGTGGGGGCACTTAAATAGCCGTTATAGTGTACTTACAAGAATGCAAGCATTTGCCCTTGATATACATTTTACTTTAGAGCAAATTGGAAGAAACTCAAAAGGGCATTTTATAAATTTTAATGGCACGGCTGGTATTTGGAGAAAGACCTGTATCCTCGATGCAGGTAACTGGAGCGGAGATACACTCACCGAAGACCTAGACCTAAGTTATCGTGCACAACTAAAAGGTTGGAAATTTAATTACCTGGCGGATGTGGTAGCGCCGGCAGAATTACCGATGGCGATGAGTGCTGCAAAGTCACAACAATTTCGCTGGAATAAAGGCGGTGCAGAGAATCTTGTAAAATCTTTATGGAAAATTTATAGAAACAAAACCATTCCATTTAGTACTAAATGGCACGCCACTTTTCATTTAGGCAATAGCAGCATTTTCCTATTTATATTGTTGGTGTCAATTCTTAGTATCCCAATGATTTATATTAGGCAGCAACATCCTCAATGGCGGGGAATTTTTACGA
This sequence comes from Chitinophagales bacterium, assembly GCA_038222815.1. Lineage (GTDB taxonomy): Bacteria > Bacteroidota > Bacteroidia > Chitinophagales > Chitinophagaceae > Ferruginibacter. The sequence continues at coordinate 5,906 of JBBRHK010000054.1, read as the reverse complement.
TCAATGCCATATTCACAGTAAGCACCATTCTACTTTTCATTTGCCACTGGGTAGTATATAAAGGACTACACGGTGGAGGCTTCAAAAAATTTATACAATTTGTAGGCAATTTTATTTTGTTTTTTACCCTAGCTCTTGGGTTTAGTTATCACAATAGCAAAGCCGTAGCTGAGGCCTACAGAGGCAAGAGGTCAGCATTTATCCGCACACCAAAGTTCAATATGCTAAGCAATGCTGATAATTGGAAAACGAATAAATACCTCAGTACAAAAATGAGCTTGAGCGTACTCATAGAATTACTACTATTGCTATATTTTATTTTTGGTGTAGCGAGTAGCATATATTTAAAAGACTTTGCAATGCTACCTTTTCACCTTATGCTTACCGCCGGTTTTGCTTACATTGTAGTGAGTTCACTAAATGATAGATGATGGAAAAAGGAAAAACACTCCTGTATCCTGCTGCTATTCTATTAGCAGCCTTTGCATATTTTCTTCTGGGATACGATACAGAGCGTAGCAATTTTCCTCAGCTTATTGGCCTAGTGGTTTTAATCAGTGCTTGTAGTTATTTTATTTATCAAAAAAGTAAGCATACTAATTATATATTCTGGACAGGCCTAGCTTTTAGAGCGGTTCTATTGTTGGCTATTCCATTTTTTTCACAAGATTTTTATCGATTTATTTGGGATGGAGAGCTAATAGTAAATTCTATCAACCCATATTCTTTTACTCCAAATGAGCTAATGGCAAATACCGCTATTAGCTTCCCTAATAAAGCATTGCTGTTTGAAAAAATGGGAAGCCTTAGCGCTCGGTATAATTCTAATTACCCACCAGTCAACCAATTCTTTTTTGCGGTAGCTGCTTGGGTGGGTACCACTTCATTTTTTGCAAAGGTTTTAGTTTTAAAACTTTTGATCGTACTGGCAGACGTAGGTATCTTCTTCATAGGAAAGAAAGTATTGCAGCATTTTAAAATGGATGAGAAGCGCATTGCATTTTATTTCCTAAATCCCCTTGTAATCATAGAGCTCACTGGCAACTTACATTTTGAGGGTGTAATGTTGTTTTTCTTTTTGACGGGCATTGGCTTACTTATACAAAAGAAGATAGTACTATCGGCTTCCTTTGTTGGACTTGCTATTGCAACAAAGCTTGTTCCATTGATGCTACTTCCTTTCTTCATTAGGAGAATGAGCGTAAAAAATAATGCTGCATTTTTTGCTACCCTAGCCATTATGGGCGCTGCTTTTTTCTATGCCTGTTTTGGATTAGACAATATTTCACATTACCTAAGCACTATTGCATTATGGTTTAATAATTTCGAGTTTAATGGAAGTATCTATTATCTGCTAAAAGAAATAGGATTTGCCACAAGTGGATATAATATGATTGCTGTCTTTGGTAAGTTACTAGCTGCATTGAGCATTCTTACCATTCTTGGTTTGAGTTTTTTCGATTACAAAAGGAAAGGAAATAATTTCTTTCACTTTCTTTGTTTAGCCCTTACAGCTTACCTATTTTTTTCCACGACAGTCCATCCTTGGTATCTTGTAACTTTAATAGGATTGAGCGTTTTTACTAACTTCAAATTTATCTTATGGTGGAGCATCAGCATCTTTATTAGCTACGCTGCATATACAGTAAATGGATTCAACGAAAAAGGCTTTGCTTTACTAGTTGAATATCTTCCTATATATATTATGGCCTTTATAGAAGTAAAGGTTTTTGTGAAGAAACTTAATGCAGATGCTTTGATTGAACGATAGTACACATTTCTTCGTATATGAACTGACAGTATCTTAAACCTTGGAATGGTTTTAGATTTATATTCACAAATAACCCTACACGATCATGAAATTTCTTTTAAGCTTTTTTATCGCTGCTTTACTCTTTAGCAGCTGTATTCCATCCCTAAAAATAAGGGGAAATGGCGCCCCTATAGATCATAAAGAGTGGACAGCACTAGTAAGTAAGTATGTAGATGAAGATGGTTTAGTTGATTACAAAGGATTTATAAAGGACAAGGACAAACTCGATGCTTATCTAAAAAAAGTATCGGATAATGCACCTGCTAAGAAGTGGAGCGACAACGATAAGATAGCCTACTGGTTAAATGCTTACAATGCATTTACTGTAAAGTACATTGTAGATAATTACCCAGTGAAAAGTATTAAAGACTTGGGAGCAAAAAACCCAATCATCTTTGTAAACACTGCTTGGGATAAGAAATTTTTTGAGATAGACGGCAGAAAGACGGATCTTAATAATATAGAGCAGCGTATCCTTAGACAGAATTTTAAAGAACCAAGAATCCACTTTGCGCTCAACTGTGCTTCTATGAGCTGCCCCAAATTGAGGAAAGAAGCCTACGAAGGCGATAAGTTAGACAAACAACTTACAGACCAAGCCAAAGAATTTATGGCTGATAAAAATAGAAACAAAGTAAGCGAAGGAAAAGTGTCTGCAATATTTGATTTTTACACAAAAGACTTTACAGGCTGGAGTGGTAAGACGCTAGTGGGATACATCAACCAATACGCTCCCACTCAGCTAAAGGAAGGGCAAAAGGTAGAGTATCTTGACTACGACTGGAGCATTAATGAGCAGGGAAAGAAATTTCAATAATAGCTCTTTCGAGAATTAATAAAACTGCACAAATATTTTTTGTGCAGTTTTGCTTTATAGATGCCTGTAAAACTTTCAATAATAATTCCCTGCCTCAATGAGGTTGCCACGATACGTAGTTGTATTGAGGCAATAAAAAGTAAAGCCTTAAACTCAGAAAAGATTGAAATCATAGTCGCAGATGCAGGCAGTACAGATGGAACACTCGATGTGCTAAAAACTACAGATGTTGTCGTTATACATTGCGATGTAAAAAGCCGAGCAAAACAAATGAATATTGGTGCAGCAGCAGCTCAAGGAGACATATTATATTTTCTTCACGCAGACACATTGCCTCCTCTACATTTTGATAAAGCAATATTTGAGGCCACCAATGATAATAATATTGCAGGCTGTTTCAGATTACAATTTGACAATAACCACTGGTTCTTAAGAGCAAATGCCTGGTTTACCAAGTTTGACATTAATAGCTTTCGCTTTGGAGATCAAAGTCTATTTATTTCAAAAAATGAATTTCTGCATATAGAAGGCTTTAATGAAAAATGTTTAGTCTTTGAAGACCAGGAAATAATTGACCGTATTAAGGAAGAAGGTTCATTCAGAGTGCTCCCGAATTATGTAGTCACCTCCGCCAGAATGTATTTACAAAACGGAATTTATTTTACTCAATTGTATTATTTCTATTTATTCTTGCTGCATAAGATTGGAGTAGACCAAGAAATTATATTAAAAAAATACAGAGAAAAACTTGGGAACACAAAGAGAAAAGTCTAGTCAAACACCTACTGTGAAGTAATTATTGTTATGTAAATGTCATTTTATGAATTTTCTGCCTAAGTATTTAAGAATAATCACAAAACAACTCTAGATTCTTTGCCTCCTTCGCTATAATAACCGACTTTTGCAAAGCAAATTACAGTTATTTACCACTGTGAAAAGATGCACTAATTTGATATGAGAAAATCTGCTTTCGTTGCTATTGTTATAGCTTGTTTACTTCCTATCGCCGGCTATATTATTGTAAAACAGTATAGTAAAACTGCCGTTACAATGCCTAAGCATTATTTTTATGATAGCGTAGGTACTTTTAAGGAGCAGCCAGATACGATGTGGCATAAAGTAAAATCAATTGACTTTACTAATCAGTTTGGCGCCAAGGTGAGGCTTGATGAATTGAAAGGAAAAATAGTTGTAATGAATTTCTTTTTTACACGATGTCCTGTAGTATGCCCTGGTCTTACTAGAAATATGAAGCGCCTGCAAGACAGCTTTATAAAAAATGACAGCATTGTACAATTTGTTTCCGTAAGTGTAGATCCTGAGTATGATAGCGCTTCTAATCTTAGAAAGTTTGCAGACAAGTTCAATGTAAACCACGATAACTGGTGGTTTCTTACTGGCAAGAAAGATGAGGTATATAAGTTTGCTATCGAGGAAATGAAAGCAAATATTGCAGATCCCAAAGTAGATACTGCGTTTATTCACACAGAATATTTTTACTTACTGGATTCTTCTAAAGTTATAAGAGGGTTTTACAATGGCTTTGATACAGTAAAACTGGCCAATCTGGCAAGGGATATTCCTACGTTAATGCTAGAAAGAAATAAAAAAACTCCGTCAGTTCTAAGAGATCTCATACCCATTCTACCTATGATATTTGTAGGTATAGCAGGTGTTCTTATTATTACATTAGTGCTCGGCAGAAATAGAAAGAAAAATAAATACTAATGATTACACTACCTATTTGGAAGAAGAATGACAAGCTGGCTAAAATTTTAATCTGGACAGCTTCCATAGTAGTTTTTGGTGCAGTAACAGCGCTCAGTAAAGTAAAGCTTGAGCTTGATCTAGGATTTGATGTACATTTATTTGCAACGGTAAATGCAATAATAAATGGAACTGTATCCGTTTTACTCATTGCAGGGTTATGGGCAATAAAGGCTAAAAACTTTGTCGTGCATAAAAATATAATGCTAGCTGCCATCATACTGTCTGTGCTATTTCTATTAAGTTATATCGCCCATCACCTACTCACAGATGCTACAAAATTTGGTGATTTAAACCACGATAATATTATAAGCGACGAAGAAAAAACTGCAGCAGGTGCTATGAGAACCTTCTACTACATTATTTTACTCACGCATATTCCGCTAGCAGGTGTCGTGCTACCTTTTATTCTTTTCACTGCTTACCGTTCTTTAACTGGTGAATACCAAAAGCATAAAAAACTTGCTCGCTATACTTGGCCGGTATGGTTCTATGTGGCAGTGACTGGAGTTTTAGTTTATCTTTTAATTCAGCCTTTCTATTAATAAAGGATGACAGAAAATACCACAACCATAAAAACTATGAAGATCCTACACCGTGCAATGTATGTGGGACCATTGTTTTTTTCAGCAGCAGTTACTTACTTAGTAGCATCCAAATCTGCTTTAGATACTTTGGGAATTAGTCAAGATATTATGCAAGTTGTTGCCATTGCGTTGGCTGTGTTGGCGATAGTAATTGGAGAAAAGATTTTTAAAAATAAAATAATCCAGCTCAAAGAAATAGAAGGACATAAGATTAAATTAGATTTATTTAGACAAGCTTCTATTATTCAATGGGTATTGCTAGAGGGTGCCGCCCTATTTAGTTTAGTGGGTTTCTTTATGAGTACTAATTATGCTTTTCTTGCTTTAGCCCTAGGTCTAATCCTTTATCTTATTTTCTTAGCTCCGAGTGCTATGAAAACAAATTTACTTACAGGAATTCCTAAAGAAGAGCTATGAGTTTTCTTCAGCAAACTCTAAGGCAATCTTACTTTTACCGAGGTATGTAATCATCACATTAATGGTGTCTCCCACTTCTACAGCTCTATCATTTATTAATTTTCCTGTAATAACCTCCTCTACAACATCTACATAAATAGCGTGAGGCATCACCTTTGTAACTATCGCTGGCACTGGCTTCTGGGCTTTAAATAATTTTACGGCTTGTAAATATTCTGGGAGGTAATCGTTATCAAACAGTACGGCAAGTAATTTTTCTTTCTTAGTAATATCTTCGAAAAAGAAAGCTACTGGCTCATTTACTTCATTTTCTTCTGGTTCTATTTGCCATTTAGAAATTTGAAGTTTAAAGAAAAGATAGCTATTTATTTCCTTGATGAAATATTCATCTCCTATTTTTTTAAGATAGCCTAGGAAGCTATTATTCTCCTTAGCTTTCTGCATTACTACGTCTAGTGCGGTATTATATTTAAAAGCCACCTCGGTGGCTTCTTGCCTATCTGTT
>JBBRHK010000053.1:0-11143 GCA_038222815.1 Chitinophagales bacterium | reverse complement strand
TTGATGCTTACGGCAGACACCTTAGATTAAAAAATCTTGTAATATTCGGTGGTGTAAATCAAGGGCCGCAAGTTAGTTCGCTCAAAAGAGGCGTTGATATCTTGGTAGCTACACCAGGCAGATTATTAGATTTAATGAATCAAGGATTTATAAATCTTAGAGACTTAGAAATATTTGTACTAGATGAAGCAGATCGTATGCTAGATATGGGTTTTGTACACGATGTAAAAAGAGTGATTACAAAAATTCCTGAAAAAAGGCAAACGCTTTTCTTTTCAGCTACAATGCCTGCGGAGATTCAAAGCTTAGCTAATAGTATTTTAAAAAATCCAGTAAAAGTAGAGGTTGCACCAGTTTCCTCTACTGCTGATACGATAGAGCAATCTTTATTTTATGTAGCAAAAGAAAACAAAAGGGCGCTATTAGAATATGTGCTACAAGATAAATCGATAGAGACTGCATTAGTATTTACAAGAACGAAGCACGGTGCAGATAAGGTAGTAAAGGACCTTGTGAAAATAGGTGTGAAGGCCGAAGCCATTCACGGTAATAAATCTCAGAATGCAAGGCAAAGAGCACTGCAAAATTTTAAGAATAGAGAGACAAGAATCCTTGTAGCTACTGATATTGCTGCAAGAGGAATAGATGTGGATGAATTGACCCACGTTATCAATTATGAATTACCAGATGTGCCAGAAACTTATGTGCATAGAATAGGAAGAACGGGTAGAGCTGGTAATAGCGGCACCTCATTTTCTTTTTGTGAAGATGAAGAAACAATGGCATTGAGGGATATTCAAAAATTGATAGAAAAGAAGATTCCCGTTAATGAAAATCATCCTTACCACACAACTTTTAGTGGCATCACCAAAAGGCCTGCAAAGCAACAGCAACAAAGGCCTGCGAGAAAGCCATTTGATAGGAATAAAGAAAGGAAAGCTGCTCCTGGCGGCGGTAATAGTGGCAATAGAAGAACAGAACAAAAGCCAGCTAAGGAGAAGAATTTTAATAGGTGGTAAGAGTTTAAATACCTCCTTTATTATTATTTAAAAATTAGTGCCCATAACTTAAGAATATTGTCCCAGCTAATGCCTGCATTAGCTGGGCTTGTACTAGGTAGTGAAATATATTCTAGCTCTGCTTTTCTCTCAAAATATTTATCAAATACAGTCTCTGCTTTTTTACCATTGAAGGCAATTATTTTCAAATGCTGGTGATTCTGAATGAATGCATCTAAATCATTTGGCAGTTCGTTTTTAATAGCGGTATCAAGACTTCCCTTTCTCGTCGCTTGCTGTACCACATCCCACAACGCAATATTTGACTGATGCAATAATGCAATTTTTTCTGGGTAAGAAATGGGCAAGATGGATTTTGTTATAGACGAAATAATTGTCCAAAATCTATTTCTTGGATGACCGTAATATTCTCGAAGCTCTAGAGACTTATCGCCAGGCATGGAACCTAGAATAAGTATTGTAGCGTTAGGATTTGAAATAGGAGGAAAGGAAGTTTTGAGATTATTAGTTTCTTCCATCACTGCATTTTTTAAATTTTTTTATTAGATGAAATAGCTCTAATTATTATCAGCAGTTGCAGCTTTTTACATTCCAGTAGAAATATAATGATCGGCAGAAATTCTGTTGGCTATACTCTTTGCAAGCGTCATCTCATCAGCATATTCTAACTCGCCACCAAATGCAATACCTCTTGCAATGGTTGTAATTTTTATTGCTGTGTCTTTAAGTTTTTTACCAATATAGTAAATGGTTGTATCTCCCTGAATGTTGGGGTTGAGAGCAAATATCAACTCTTGTATTTCTTCCGTTTTCACTCTTTGTAATAGTGTTTCAATATTTAGCTGATCTGGCCCTACTCCATCGAGTGGAGAAATAATGCCTCCTAAAACGTGGTAAGTACCGTTGAATTGTTGTGTACTTTCTATAGCGATCACATCTCTAATATTTTCTACCACACAAATCATTTCTTGCTTGCGCATAGTATTACTGCAAATATTGCAAAGTGCCGCATCGCTTATATTATGACAGCGGGTGCAAAACTGAAGCTCTGTTCGCATTTGCTCCACAGCTTGGCTTAAAAATAGAGATTGCTCTTTTGGTTGTTTTATTAAATGCAGCACTAATCTTAGGGCAGTTTTTCTTCCTATACCAGGAAGCTTTGCAAATTCATTGACTGCTTTTTCTACAAGAGCGGAAGAGAAAATCATAGGGGCAAAGGTAGGTTAAGAGTTATGAGTTATGAATGATTAGTTATTAGTTTTTTATAATTCAGTGCTTGTAATGGAGTTTGAATCAAATGAAAGTTTTGAATATTGTACAGAGTCTATCATTTGAATTGCGAATAAAAAAATATGAATTACGAAATGCCAATTGTGACTAGAGAATTTTTATAATTCAGTACACAACGTCTTTCTTTTAGAGAATTAGTTTTTTGACCAATCTAATATCTATCATCTAATATCTATTATCTAAGTAAATAACTGCAGATAAAAGTCGAACAATGATACAAAAACCAACCTAACCCAGACAGCAGCGGCATTACCGCCGAGGAACGAAGAAGGTAATACAGCGCATGGCTGGAATATGCTGCTAAATAGTGATAAAATGCTGACGTTCCCAATAAATTAACTCATAAATCTATACTCAAAAAATACCGAGTTTTCCACAATTTTGTGAAGTTAGCTTGTACAAAAATATGATCGACAACCTGTGCATATTTAACGAGGAAAAACGCCATATTTAGGTTATATTTGCGAGGATATTTTTTAAGGATTTTAAACCAAATTATGAGTACAGAATTAGAGATAAAAGCAGAGGAAGAATTAGCGGAAAATAAGGGCAATTACGGGGCTGATAGTATACAAGTTTTAGAGGGATTAGAGGCGGTGCGAAAGCGCCCGGCGATGTACATCGGTGATATCAGTGTAAAAGGTTTACATCACCTAGTATATGAGGTGGTAGATAATAGTATAGATGAGGCGCTTGCAGGTTATTGTAAAAATATATTTGTAACGATCAATGAGGACAATAGCATTACGGTGAGTGATGATGGCCGTGGTATTCCTACAGCAATGCACACGAAAGAAAAACGTAGTGCGCTAGAGGTAGTAATGACCGTGCTTCACGCCGGCGGCAAGTTTGATAAAGGTTCGTATAAAGTGAGTGGTGGCCTACATGGTGTGGGTGTGAGTTGTGTAAATGCGCTAAGTACAAAACTTATAGTAACGGTAAACAGAGAAGGCAAAAAGTTTGAACAAGAGTATGGTATTGGTATTCCTAAGTACCCGGTGAGAGAAATAGGAACGAGTGAAACTACTGGTACTACGGTTCAGTTTTGGCCTGATGGCAGCATCTTTACCACCACAGAATACCAAAGAGAAATATTAGAAGCTCGTATCAAAGAATTGAGTTTCTTGAATAGAAAACTGAGCATAACGCTTACTGATCTTAGAGAGTTGGATGATGATGGTAAAGTATGGTCAAAGGTATTTTATAGTGAAGGTGGTATTGAGGAGTTTGTAGCTTTAATAGATAAAGCTGCTAATCGTGCGCCATTAATTCCCGATGTGATATACTGCGATGGCTATGATGAGAAAAGTAATGTAACTGTAGAGGTGGCTATGACTTACAATGCCGGCTACCAAGAACATATTTTTAGTTATGTAAATAACATTAATACCATAGAAGGTGGTACTCACGTAGCAGGTTTCCGTCGTAGCATTACCAGGGTTTTTAAAAGCTATGGTGATAAGCAAGGAATGTTTGACAAGGCTAAAGTAAACATTGAGGGAGATGATTTCCGTGAGGGAATAAGTGCTATTATTTCTGTAAAAGTACCGGAGCCACAGTTTGAAGGACAAACAAAAACGAAACTAGGTAATAGTGAGGTGATGGGTATCGTGGATACAACGCTGAGCAGAGTATTAGAAGCATATCTTGAGGAAAATCCTAAAGATGCTAAGACGATTATACAAAAAGTAATTCTTGCGGCACAAGCTCGTGCTGCTGCTAAGCGTGCAAGAGATATGGTGCAACGCAAGAGTGTACTTACTGGCGGAGGATTACCAGGTAAACTAGCAGATTGTAGTGATAAAGATCCGATGAATTGTGAGTTGTTTCTTGTCGAAGGAGACTCGGCTGGTGGAACGGCTAAGCAAGGTCGTGATCGTAGTTTCCAAGCCATCCTTCCATTGAGAGGTAAGATTCTTAATGTAGAGAAGGCAATGGAGCATAAGATATATGACAATGAGGAGATACGTAATATGTTTACCGCACTTGGGGTAAAAATAGGTACGCCAGAAGATCCTAAGGCATTGGATACTTCCAAGCTTCGTTATCATAAGTTAATCATCATGACGGATGCCGATGTGGATGGAAGTCACATTGCTACATTGATACTTACTTTCATTTTCCGCTATATGAAAGAGTTGGTAGAACAAGGATTTGTGTACATCGCACAGCCGCCGTTGTACTTGGTAAAGAAAGGAAAAGAACAAGAATACGCTTGGGATGATACGCAGAGAAAAGCCATAAGCTTGCGACTAGGTAATGGTAAAGAAGATAGCGTAAACATACAGCGCTACAAGGGTCTTGGAGAGATGAATGCGGAGCAACTTTGGGAAACGACGATGAATCCAGACACAAGATTGCTTAAACAAATTGCGCTGGAAAGTTTAGCAACAGCGGATAATGTTTTTAGTATGCTGATGGGTGATGAAGTACCACCAAGAAGAGAATTTATAGAAACACATGCGAAATACGCTAAGATAGATGTGTAAATAATATTTGCCCTATGAAGATTAGAAAGCAAGCTGTCGATGGCTTGCTTTTTTTATTTTGAAGCCTAAAAAAAATGTATTCAAAGGGTAGAAATTATGGTAATCAAGATGGACTGTTGCTTCGTAGCACGCAACGTCCCTTTCAGGAGACATTGCTGGGAAAAGAGTACGCTAAGATAGATGTGTAAATAATATTTGCCCTATGAAAATTAGAAAGCAAGCTGTTGAAGGCTTGCTTTTTTTGTTTTGAGTAAGTTGGAGAAAAATTTACTTAAGGAATAGAAATTAAAAAAAATATTGTTTGATCTTCAGTAGACCAAATTTCAAGAGAAGTTGCAGAGAAATAAAATCTTAATAAAAAGGATTAATTTACCCTTGGCGAACAGTTAGTTGAAAAATAAATTACAAACTTTAATAACTCAATAATATGTACACTTACAAAATACATTTACACAAAGAAGCCGAAGGCGGCTATACAATCTCAGTTCCGGTATTGCCTGGCTGTATTACATATGGCGAAGATGTTGACGATGCTATCACAATGGCTAAAGAGGCAGTTGAACTCTATATTGAGGAATTACAAGAAAGAGGCGAAGCCATTTCTGATGATAGCAATACATTGGAATATTCTTTATGCCTTGAAGCTGTATCATCTAAGCCCTAAGTACCTCATAAATTTTTAAAAGAAAATGGATTTGTTTTGAAACGCTCCAAATGTTCGCACCAATTATATTAAAATCTTGTAACTAATAAAACAGTCATTGTGCCTGTGCACGGTGGTAAGGATATGAAAAAAGGCACTTTCCTAGCGGTGATTAAGCAGGCTGGGCTTGATAAACTTGATTTGAAATAATTTTTGTCGATTATGGGAAAAGTTATTTTGTAAGGATATATTCAGTTTTATGTAAGGAGATTAAAACTTAGGCTAGCAACTAATATTGTTATTGAGATATTTTGATTAACTTTTTGCTTTATAATATTTTTTTCCGAAGTAAAGCTGTATTTGAAACTCTTCCAGTTACCGTTTTCCCTATTAATTGTCATTAGTTGATATCCGAACATACCACTAGTCCATAGCCTGAGCGAAAAACTATCTATGTTTTTATTGAGGTCGGTTAACCGAAGTCTTTCACGGATTTGGTCGTAAAAAGTTGGTTTAGTAATAAATGTTTCCCAATTAAATTGGTCTGTTGACTTTGTTGTATCAACTTGTTGAGCATTTAATGATGAAGAAGAGCTCAAACAAAGAAAAAGTGCAATATTTCTAAAATGTCTTTTTTTTACGCTGAAAAAAGGCAATCAAAAAATCATCGCCTTTACTTAAAAATATCTTTATGTTAACCCTACATATCACCGTGCGCCTTGGCTGCAGTTACCCACTTCTCCATTACATCACAGTCCACATAATCAGGGTCTATCTTGATGTAGTATGTGCTTAACTTTTCGCCAAACCATTTTTCTAGTACATTTTCTTTCTTCTCTTCTAGAGCCTTTTCTGCAATCTTACTGTAATCTTCTTTCAGATTTTCTCTATGCGGCTGAGACCTAGTTTTTAGATATACTATTTTTACACCCTTCTTTCCTTGGTCTCCTTCAAAAACTATAGGTTGAGAAAACTCTCCTGCTTTTAATTTATCTAGTACAGGTATAATATCCTTATCCAATTGGTCGATGGTAAGAAACGTAGTACCAGACTGCCCTTGGCGCATACCACCTGTAAACTTACCGTTAGTATCATCACTATATTTTGACACAGCTGAACCAAAACCAATTTTCTCCGAAATCAAATTTGCCCTTACACTATCTAGCTTCTTTACTGCATCGTCAGTTTCAAATGTTGTAACTCTTGGTATTTTAAGAATATGACGTACTAAAACATCATCACCTGCTCTACTTACCAGTTGCATTATATGATAACCAAACTGAGTCTTAAATGGCGTGCTTACCTGTCCTTCTTTTAGCGTAAATGCTTTACCTAGCCAAGTGCGATCGTACTGTTGGTCATTTCTATTTATCTCATACTCACCATAGTTTTGCTTAGCGCCAGGATCATCAGAATATAAGTTGGCTAAGGTTTTAAAATCTCTACCACTTTCTACTTGTGCTTTTAGCGTTGCTAATTCTTCTTTAGCATACTCCTCTGCCTCTCTACTAGCTTTAGGATACAATATTATTTCGCCAATTTCTACTTCCGTTTCATAGAATGGAAGACTATCAGTAGGTATTTTATTAAAATATTGTTGTACCTCATAAGGTGTGATACGCACATTATTGACAATTTTATTACGCATCGCTACTGCCAATTTCTGATCTCTTATTGGCGTTGTCATATCCTCTTTTAACTGATACACGGTTTTACCAGCTATTTTTTCAAGCTCCGCTTTACTACCATAGCTACTTATATAATTCCTTATTCTTGTATCAATATCTATCTCTATCTCTTCATCTGTAATAGGGAGAGAATCCTTTTCTGCTTGCAATACAAGCGCCTTTACATTAAGCGCTTGCTCCAGCGAATAGCATTTTACATTGGGAGGTAACGTAAAGCCATTACGTTGCATATCTATAATAGAGTTTTCTACATCGCTTTGCAATACAATCTTATCGCCCACTACACCCACTACCTTATCTGCCACTATCTGTTTTGGCTGGGCAAATGATTGAAATGCACATAGTGAACAAGCTAAAAAAGAAAATATTTGAATAAATCTATACATATCGAAATTTTGAATTCTATTAGGCGTCAAAAATAGACTTACTAATGTGGATTGAAAAAAAAACATTTTGTATTAACAAAAATTTACTTGGGAGGAGTAGTTGGCAAGGAGCAGATGGCAGTTGGCAGTTTTCTATATGATGTTTCTCAGCTACTCGTCATTACGAATTCGTAATTGATAAACGCCTCTATACATATCCAGCTTAGACTTATGTGTTTTGTTACAATAGATTATCTGCTGTTCAAAATATTTATATGCTATTGTCAAAAAATTGTGCAAAAAATAGAAAAGTTATGAACCCCAATAGCAATTGGGATTCATAACTCATAACTCAAGTTTTCCTGTTTTATCTAAAATCTACCATCTAACCTCTTAAATCTGTATTAAAACTCCACACTTCTCTCTATCCCACTCTTCACTTGAGGATAAATGTCTCTGTACAGCTCATTGAGAACATCTTCCTTTCTAGGTTGGCTGTTATAATTTCTGTTGTTGATAATCGCCCAGTCATTGGGGCCTAAAGCTCTTTGATCGCCACTGTAGCTGCCAGATTCCTGTTGCCAGTTATAGGTATCGCTATAGCTCCTATTGCTGATGGTTGTATTTGATTTCACATCTCGTATAATTACATCCATCGTGCCTCTTGCGTTAAAACTTTCTTGCCTTATGTTCATTGTGGCATACACAGTTTGATATATTTTATTACCAGATGTATCAGTACCAGTCTGTATCCTATTACTTACTTGCTTAGAATAGTTCCTAGTATAAGGTTGTGGTATATCTAAATTGCGCAGCCTTAAATCTACCACCCAGTCTGGTAATATTTCATTACGTCTTGCTTCCCAGCCAGTATAGAACCTAGCTGCAAATCTACTATTGCCGGTATTGGACTGTAAATCTCTCAAAAGCTTTTGTTGAAAATACTCATTACTATAATTGTACCCAGCGTTACCCCAACCGCTATTAAAAAAGAAAGACTGATCTTCCACTGCATTTACGACCACATTCACGATCGCATTATTAAATGCTTCTGCCTTCTTGTTTCTAGCGTCTTTAAATCCTGGAACATAGCGCTCTGCCTTAGTAAAATAATTATACGCACTCTTTGCGTTTTCTCTTCCGCCTTTTTCCTCAAAAGCTACCGCTAAATTATAATAGTCCGAGGCTGCTTGTTCCTGAGCATCTAGCAATTCAGTGCTAAAATTCTGAGGTGTCACTAGCCTAAATGCACCAGTAGAAGCAATAATGGCATCGTAGACTATTTGCAAATCTTTATATTCTCCAATTATTTTGTCCCATTTAGATAAATCTGAGCCCGTACTTAAAGATTTAATCTTTGCTAAATGAAAATCTTTTTGCGCTTTGTACAGAATTGGCAAAGCATCTGATGCTCTTTCGTCAGAAGGATTTTTCGCCAGCTTCTTAGCTGCATCTATCAATGCCTTATCCGCATCTGAGCGCTCAAGATAATCTTTGCTGCTGCTGCAACCTGCCAATACAATGACAAGGAGGCAAATGGATAGTATATATTTTTTCATAATAGGTAGGTTTTATGCAGTATAGATAAATATAGAAGTATTTGGTTTAAGCTTCAGTGCCCATTTTACATTCAATTGTACATCATTTAACAAAAATTATTCTCATAAAATCAAAACAAAAACTGACCATTTAACCTGTATTATTTACCATTTATAAATATCTGTAAAAAAATTAAAAAAAATATACTCTTTTAAGATATTGAAAATCAATTAATTATTAATTTTTTTATGCATACTACCTTCTTATAGGTAGTATTATGTTTTGCATAGTACTATAATATTCTTAGCTTTGCTTTATCAACCGGTTTAGTAGATGAAAATATTATACCAAATTATAACAAACGAAAAAAATAGTTTATGAATATAGAAAACACAGCCAGCCAGATGCGCAAAGGAGTGCTAGAATTTTGCATTCTCTCTGTGATAAAAAAAGGCGAGGCTTATCCATCAGACATTATTGATAGGATGCGAGAAGCAGATTTGAACTTACTAGAAGGAACACTCTACCCGCTTCTTACGAGGTTAAAAAATGCTGATCTACTTTCTTACCGCTGGGTAGAGAGTAATAGCGGGCCGCCACGAAAGTATTTTTCTCTAACAGATGCGGGTGCAGCTTTTTACGCAGAGTTAGAAAACACTTGGAACGAGCTAGCCAACGCAGTAGAAAAAATAACCGGCTCAAAGTAATACCAAAACAACACTTACAACTACATAGAAACTTAAGGTAAAATCCAATTAGTTTCTCAAAAAAATAAAATCAAAAGTTATGAAACAAGTCATCAACATCAATTTTCAAGGAAGAGTAGTTCCCATAGAGCAAAATGCTTATGAAATTTTGAAGGACTATATCCAAAGTTTGAACAATTACTTTGCTGCAGAAGAAGGTAAAGAAGAAATTGTGAACGACATCGAAAACAGAATTGGAGAATTATTTGACCAAAAAATAAAAGCCGGTAATAGTTGCATTACCGAGGTAGATGTAGAAGCCGTAATCAATAGTATAGGCCGTGTAGAAGATTTTGATGATGAAGCGGGAAAAGAAAATACTTCAAAATCAGATTCAAGTAGCAGCAATGCCGCTAGCGGAATAGGTTACAGAAAACTACTGAGAGATGAAAACAATAAGGTGCTTGGTGGTGTATGTAGTGGTGTAGCTCATTATCTTGGTATAGATATTACCGTAGCCAGGGTAATATTTGCCATCTTATTTTTCTCTTTTGGTATTGGATTCTTAGCCTACATCATTCTATGGGTAGTAGTGCCTAGCAGTGCAAGCTTAGAGATGGGTAGTAAGCGCAAAAGACTTTTTAGAGATAAAGAAAATGGATATGTAGCGGGTGTATGTAGTGGTGTAGCACAATACTTTCATATAAGTGTATGGATACCAAGATTGATATTCTTAATTCCCCTTATTAGTTTTCTTTCTAGAACACTTCGTATAAGTAGCTGGGGCAATATGAGCAATTGGGGCAACTGGAGTAATATTCATATCAGCTATTCGCCCGGCTTGCTTATTGCCTATATCATAGCTTGGCTGGTAATTCCAGAGGCGAAGACCACATCTGAGAAATTAGAGATGAAAGGTGAAAAAGTGGATATGAACTCTATAAAAAAATCTGTATCTGATGAAATAAAAGGAGTACAAAAAAGAGCCACAAAATTTGCTAGCGAAGCAGGAAGTTACGCTACTTCAAAAAGTAACGAGATGGCAAGTGACATAACAAAAGCAGCAAGAAAAAACAATGGTGGTTTTGCAGAGTTTGCATCGCTTGTAGCTAAAGTTATTGCGTACTTTATTTTAGGTTCTTTACTGATATCTTTCTTAATAGGTCTTATTATTTTAGCAATAGTTAGCATAGGTATTTTCCCTCTAAAAGATTTTGTAATAGATGGTACATATCAGAACCTATATGCTTGGGGTACCCTTATATTGTTTATAGCAGTGCCCGTAATAGGAATTATAGTATATGTAATAAGAAGAATCACGAAGGTAAAAACAGGAACTAAATATATAGCACCCACCTTTAGTGCACTATGGACTCTAGGTTGGATAAGTGTAATTATGCTGGTAGCAAGTGTAAGCAAAGACT
>JBBRHK010000052.1:0-11151 GCA_038222815.1 Chitinophagales bacterium | reverse complement strand
TGGGGTTAAGTAATATGGCTCTTAGTTTTGGGATACTGCCTACTAATCTATTCCAAATCATTTTTATTTTATTGGCTCTCAAAATAGCTGCTCCTTGACCTTCTACTGAGCTACTGATAGAAGCGCCCGGCAGGCTAAAGCCTGCTCTTTGTGGTATACCATACTGTGTTTTTTCTAGCGATTCTGTAACAGACAAAATTGTTTTCACGGCAATGTATTCATTTAAGGCGAGCATCCCATCACTATGTACTCGCCAAGCATCAATGGGGCTAGGGCAAGGCGGATAACTATGAGCGCAAATAGTAATAATATGACCTCCTATTTTTGTAATTCGCTTTAACTCTTTATACCAGTCCCAAAAAAAAGGGACGTGTGCTAGCACCTGGTCAGAGAACACGATATCAAAACTATTATCTGCAATGGGATAATGATAACTGTCTTCTGACAAAATAAATTTTGGAGCAGCTTCTGCACCACTGATAAATTCTGTTCTTACATCAAGGGTATGATAATCTACATCTAAACCTTTCTCTAAAAGAACTTTTTCAAAATAAGATGGAAGACCCGCAGGACCTATTTCTAAAACCTTTAACCCTTGGGTAAAATAATCTTGGGCATATTTTTTCCATAATAACTTAGAATTTAAATGCCCCATACTATCCTACACATTTTAATGAGTGAACAATGTTAATTCCTTTCATAAAAGAAATTATTTTCAAAATTAAAAAGAGTAGATTTTACGAATCCATTACTAGTAAGCTTCGCAAAAATAAAATCAATAGAATCCTTTGACAACACCTTTGGATGTAGTTCAAATTGGATTTTTCTAATACTCTGAAAATCTATTATTTTAAAGATTTCAAATTCTCCTCCTTCAATATCCATAATTAAATAGCTAGGTTGAAGTTTTTTTATTTCCTCATTCAATGACAATACTGCAACACTCACCATTTTAACATTAGTGTCGTCAACTAACACATTTGTAGAAGCCAAAAAATTATCTGTTTGGGTATAAAAATTATTAACCCCCAAATCCGCTCCCAGCATAGCCTCGATGGCAATAGGATTCACACTATTCAAGCTGAACGTTTCTTCGATTAGTGGCTTTAGCTTTGGGTTTGCTTCATAAGTAAAAACTTTTTCGCTTCCAATTTTCTTAGCACAATACGCAGATACAAAGCCTATTCCAGTTCCAAGTTCCAACACAATATCATCACTAGCTACGGTTTTCTTAATAATAGAGATTTCACAATGCTCATATTCTCCGTTATCTATAAATCTAAGAACAGAGTAACCATAATGCATATATACCGGAATTCGAACACCCTCTATTTCAGCCCAAGGTCGCCGACCGTAATTGATGCTGTATTTTGCCATCCTTAGTGCCTTAAAAACCTGAAAAGATATTTTATTTAAAATGGACATCCGTTTAGTTTATAGTTATTTTCTTGATTGATAAATTCCACTAAGCCTACTCTTAACCGTATAATTATTAAAAGCATCTGTAAAGAAAACCCTAGGCAAGAGCAGTAAATTATTACTACTGTTAAGCGGCTTCGGTTCTGTAGTGACGGCTAGTTCTATCCCTTCCTCCTTTAACCATTCACCCTTCTTATTTGCGTAACCAATATCTGAGGCAGCCCCATAAGGATAAGAAAAAATAGTAGGTACAAATCCAAGTTCAGCTTCTATTCGTTTTCCACAATGCTGTATTTGATTAATCTTTTGCTCTTGGGTAAGATTAGCAAATCTTGGGTGACTTTTAGAATGATTGCCTATTTCGCAAAGACCCGATTCCTGTAATTTCTTAAGGTCCGACCAGGTGAGCATCGGAGGCATTTTGCTTAATAAATTATCTGGCAAAGCTTCAGTAAGTTTATTTTTAAAGTAGGTGAAATCTCTATCAATATTAATGCCTATAAATTCTGCCAACTCATTAAAATTAGTAGGGACAGATTCCTCTCCTTCCGCATTATATTTTAGTTCTACGCCGTACTTTTCAAAATGTAAAGGCAGCCTTTCCTGCATAATAATATCTAGCATATACCACCACACAAATGGCTGCTGCTCATCTACAAAATCACTCGTAACAAAAACAGAAAACGGCACTCTATACTTTTCAAAAATAGGTAGGGCTAGCGTGAGGTTATCCTTATAAGCATCATCGAAAGAAAAATGTACAATGGGCTTGTTTGGCTTATTGTTACACGCCAGTATTTCTTTGGCTTCTTTCAGCGTTACAAATTGCACCTGCAATGCTAATAATTGCTGAATGAGTTCCTCTAACTTCTGTACTTTTATTTCTAAAATTGAATTATGTGTACTGCCTACTTCCTCATTTCCTAGCACCCGATGCAGCGCCACTATCATTCCCCAATTATCGTTAGAAAATAATTTTCTGAAGAGCGGAAACCCAGCATTAAAGGGCAGTTTGCAAATTCCATCTTCTATGAACCTATACAACTTGTTTATCTTTTTTGGCGAATCAATTGGTTTATGGTAAGATCTGAAATGCTGAATATGCAGCAAACCTTTTGCGGGATCGAGCCAATGCATTTTGCCTTTTTTTGCAGCTTCTAATGTTTTGCCAATACTTTTTGTTTTCGCAAGGTACTTGCTCAGATTAACTGTAAATCTTCTTTTGTTCTTTACAGATAACCAACTGATCTCTTCCTTGCTCAACCCAAGTGGCAACTCTTTAAGTGCATCTGCTTGGTACTTAAAATTATTACTTAAATAGCTATAGGTATTATTCTTCTCTTGCCCTTCGTGTATTCTGTAAAACATTATATCTCTATCCAACAATACAATTCTTCCTAAAGCCGCTGCCTTTAAATGAAAATAGGCATCATTGGCAGGACCATATAACTCTGGGTATTTTCCAATGCGTTCAAAAAAATCTCTCCGCATAATTGTACTGCCTGGACCCATATTTAAAAACCCTTCTTTAAAGAAATGTTCCTTTACGGCTTCTTTTATTTGAAAATCTCTTTGTTCTATTTTGGCATCAGAACCTACCATTGCAATGTCTATGCCCGCATCTGCCTCCATAATAGCAACTGTTTCTGCTAGAGAATCCCTGTGCAGCATATCGTCACTGTCTACATATTGTAAATATTTTCCTTTGGCTAATGCAGCAGCTCTATTTCTATTACCATAGTCCCCAAGATTTTTTTCGTTGATGTACAACTTTATGCGTTCATCTTTCAATTCGTAGGCTTGAGCAATAGAAACAGTTTTATCTTTCGATCCGTCATCTACAATGATCAACTCCCAATCTTTAAATGTGGATGCCAACACAGAATCTATAGCATAACCAATATAAGGCTCTCTATTATATGCCGTCATTAAGATACTTACTAGTGCCATTAAAAACCTATTCGTTTTATCAATGATTTCAATTTCTGTTTTTTGATTTTCCGCTCACTGTAAGCTTTGCTGGCAAAGCTTACAGCAGGCTGACTCAGTATTCTTTCCACAGCTTCGTGCAAGGCATTTGAAATATTTTTAAAATCTAATGCTTCAGGGAAAATATTATTTCTGTAATAAGGTGCTGCCACATACTGCCTATAAAGTGTATCATCCTTATCAATGGCTATTATGGCATTGATGGCTTCTTCCATACTGCTATACTGATGTACATTTACAAAACTACTGCTATTAAAATCCTCTCCTACTCTAGTACTTCCCCAATACACAGGAATACAATTGGCAAACATTGGCTCAATTATTTTCTCGGTCGTATAGCCTGGATAACTACTGTTCTCAAAACTCAATACAAATTTATAACCCTTTATAAATTCCATTTTGTCTGCAACAGGACCACCTACATTATTAAAATATTTACCCCCAGAATCGACCGTTTTATATTCATTTAATTTTTTATAAAATTCATTTCTGTAAGTAGCACTACCATTGCTCACTACCATACAGCAAAATTTTGTTTTGCTAGCAATGACAGCTTCCACATCTTTGGGTTGCGTAAGTGCTTCTAGATTTCCGTTCCACCTATATAATGGAAGGCGATAATGTTTATCTGCAGGATGATCATAATCGAACGTGAATGCAAAATCACATTCTTTAAAATCTGGTCTTGTGTTCTCTGCGGTGTAATATATTTTGGGACAATCGTATTTTAAGAATTCATTACTATAACATGAATAAAAAAGCAGCTGTGGTTCTTCAGAGATTTCTATCTCATAATTTTCCTTCAGCATATTGGTAAACATATTGTCTTCCTTGGAAAAACCTTCCCAGAAATCGCTAAAATTTATTTTTAAAATAGGTTTACTCATCTATAATTTGATTTGCCCTTGTGGTACTTGCTTGGTCAGTTTTTCAAATTCTCGTTGTATAGCCACTTTACCACCCGTAAGTAGAAGCCATCGAAAACGCAGTACAGATAGGCATTCGCCGAAGTATTGTAATTTATTATGTCCTATCCAATATATCTTTTTCCCTATACTCAAGTCTTTATGCTTTAGCAAATGAAATATTCTTTTACAAAGCGTAACAAAAGACGGCATTGACGGTTTCACTTCAAAATATAAAAAATTAGAACTCCAATACACTAATAAAATTTTGTACCAATAACTAAAAGTCAAATGATGATAATGATACACGACCAAATTAGCATCTATGATTAACTCT
Source organism: Chitinophagales bacterium (assembly GCA_038222815.1). GTDB lineage: Bacteria > Bacteroidota > Bacteroidia > Chitinophagales > Chitinophagaceae > Ferruginibacter. The sequence goes on along the minus strand of JBBRHK010000052.1, from coordinate 6,501 downwards.
TTATTCTGGCACAACACATCGTGCGCCCAAAGTCTATCTTCTGCATAATTTATTGCTCTAAATGGAGTCGTTTCTAAACTAGTTTTGCGATACATCGCATTTACATTTTCCCAAGCTGTAAAAGGAAACTGCTCTTGCGGTTTCATATTCTCATACACGCCTACAGGAAAAGAAAAGTGCTGTACCACTGGCTGACTGGCTCGCTTAAACCAGAAAGCTGGATTGTTAGCGGGTATGGGTTCCACTGCTTGCATACCGAATACGCCAACAATATTTTCATTTTTAAAATGATCAATCATTGTTTGCAAATCATTCTCTTTCGCAAAAAATGCATCTTGAACTGTAAAATAAATAAGCTCGCCTGTTGCATTTTGTACGCCTAGATTTCTTGTAGATCCGTGATTAAACTCACTTGGCTTGATGCTGATGACTTTCGCACCATATTGATTGGCAATGGCGATTGAATTATCTGTACTACCAGAATCAATAATAATAATTTCCTTCTCAGCATTTACAACTTGCACTAATATTTGTTGTAAGCATTTTTGTAAAGTAGCGGCTCCATTCTTTACGGGTATGATGATAGAGACTATCAAAATTTATCTAACCAAGGTTGTATATGTCCTACCATTTCCTCCGTTCTACTCGTCCAAGTATTAGCTTTGGCAAAAGCAATACATTCCTCTTTACTTTTTTTAGGAGCTAAGGTATTGTCACACAAAGCACCAATCAAACTAGAGAGTTCTTCCGCACCTTTATATAAATATGAGAATGGCTCAAAACAATTTGTTTCTGCATATCTAGTAAGTATCACAGGCTTTCCACTAGCAATATACTCGTAAGCCTTTACAGGATTTACAGATTCTATCAGAGTTGTAACGACAAACGGCATTATCAGCGCATCTGCCTTCTCTAAGATTGTAGCAATTTGTGCATGCGGCACTGCACCAGGAAAATGTAATCTAGGATGCGTTGGTAGGCTTGTGTCACTTGGGCCTATTACAATACAATCGACTGTTTGATGCTGTTCTAAAAAATAAATAACGGATTCGAAATCAAACCAAGATGCAATAGTTCCTGTATATACTATGTGCTTGTACGTACTATTCGTCAGCAAAGCCTCTATATTTTCATCTATAGCTGTCTCTACACTTTCCTTATACACTAACGCATTATTCACTACATTAATTGGAGCATCAGGTGCGTATCTTGCTTCAATTACCTTCTTCAATTGTGTGGCAGAGGCAAATATTTGATTGGCTCTACGACAAAGTGCCTGCTCTAGTTCCTGTACTGGTGCTCTACTTACATCATCTGGCAAGAATGCACAGGCATCATCCATACAATCGTATACAATGAAGTGACTCTCTTGTATCGGTCTTCTTGCGTGTGTAAATTGTGTGGGTGCATTGAACCAAATTATTTCGTTGTCAGAAATTAGCTTGGCTAATTTTCTTTTTTTTCTCCAACCATTTAATTTACCAATCCAATTATTATTATTCTTGTTATTGAAGATGGAAAAGCCAACAAACTTAATATGATCAGTAGTTTCCTTATCCAATAGAGCTTGATTATTGTAATCCTCCATACAAGCAATAGTGACATCAAAATGCTTAGAGAGTTCTTCTGCTATAAACTGTGGCCTTTGCTTTATCCAAAACCAAGACACATGCATTATAAAAAGTAATTTAGGCCTCAGCTGATAAATCCTTTAAAATACAATCTATAATTTCCTTGCTTGCTTTCCCATTACCATACGGATTAGTCGCATTGGCCATTTTAGTGTACAGCCCATTATTAGTCAGTAATTGCTTGGCTGCAGTAAATATCTTTTTATAACCATTGCCGCAAAGCAAAGCTGTACCTGCCTTTACACCTTCCATTCTCTCAGTTACATTTCTCAACACCAAAACTGGCTTACCTAGCGCGGGTGCTTCTTCTTGTATGCCACCGCTATCCGTCATTATTAAGTATGAATGCATCATAACCCAAATAAGCTCGTCATACGCCAGTGGCTGCACAAGCCATACTCTTTCATTATTTTTAAAATATTTCTCTACTACAGTCTTCACCATCGGATTAGGATGTACAGGAATAACACATTGTACATCTTTGTCAAGCTTTAAAGTATCTTCTATCGCTTTGCATATATCAAGCAGTGGCTCTCCAAAATTTTCTCTGCGATGAACGGTTACTAAAATAGTACGTTTCTTTTTTTGTAAATAAGGAAACCGTTCTGCAAATTTTTTCTTTTCCGCTACTAGTTTTTTCTTGCCGAGTAATAATGCATCTATTACCGTATTACCAGTAATCAACAGGTTTCCTAAAACCTTCTCCTTTTTCAAATGATCAAAAGCTGCACTTGTAGGCGCAAAATGCCATTGAGCAAATTGGCTAATTATTTTACGATTTACTTCTTCTGGATAAGGCTCTTCGTTAGAAAAACTTCTAAGCCCTGCTTCCACGTGTGCCACAGGTATCCTTTCGTAGAAAGCTGCAAGCCCTGCTACCATTGCTGTTGTAGTATCCCCTTGTACAATCACCACAGAAGGCTTGCTTGCTGCAAAAACGGAAGGCACTGTCTTCAAAATAGCACTTGATAGAGAAGCTAATTTTTGTCCTGGCTTCATCAAATTCAAATCGAAATCTGGCTCTATACCAAAGAAACTTAAAACATCATCGAGCATTTCTCGGTGTTGAGCGGTTATACAAACTTTTACGACACTTTGCTTAGCCTTTGACTTTGCATATAAGATGACTGGAGCAAGCTTAATCGCTTCTGGCCTTGTTCCAAGAATAAATAAAAGAATTGGTTTATTCATTTTTCATTTTAGTTGTGCTGTAAAAACTTTTTGTCATCTTATTTACAATTCTATACCAGATACTTTGCTGATTTGTTTTCTAAACTACAGATACGCATTTTCAAAAAGCTGAGTCTTTCTACTTTTTAATAAACTAGGTAACTGCTTCATCAATTGCTTGAAAACATTATGCTGCATTAGTGAACCTAAATCTTCTTTCTTACTAGCTATCCTAGTTTTAATTATATTTTTTGCCAATAAAGCAACCACACCGGCTGTAGATGCAGCAGGGTTTTTAAACTTTAATATCTCAGTATTTCTAAAAAGCATTTCATTATTCTCCGCATGTAATAAGCCAGCATTACTCCCTTGATGATAAAATTTCGCCGCTGGTACAAATCCAATCTTTAATCCTCTATGATGCAATCTTTGTACATAGTCATTATCCTCGCCTGTGTAAAAAAATAACGGATCAAAACCACCTATTCTTCTCACTGTTACAATAGGCAATAGCCAAGCCGCTGCGTGTATGAAAGAAGCAAAATAAAACTCTTTGACTTTTCCTTGCTCCTTATCTCCCTTAAAACCTTTAGCATACTGACTCAATACAAAGTCTTTAAAATATTTCTCCTCTGTTATGCCATCATAACTCAAATGGTATGGGCTAACGATACCTAGTTGTTTATTATCATTCGCTACAACTAGCATTTGCTGTAAGCAATCTGTTGCAACCCAAGCATCTTGATTTATCAGAAATGCAAAATCATATTTTTTTGCCACAGCAATCTTGAGGCCTATATTATTGGCCTGTCCAAATCCTTCATTATTCTTTAAGGCAATACATTGTATCGAAGGAAATTTTGCGGCTACTAATTTTGTAGTATCGTCTGATGATGCATTATCAATGACCAAAATATCTGTAGTTACAGTACTAGCTTTTAAAGAAGCAATGCACTTTTCTATCCATTGGTTACCATTGTATGTAACTATTATCGTGAGGATCCTATTCTGCACTGTATCTATTATCTTTTCCTTCTACCGTTTTATACCAAGAGCTTATTTCGCTAGCCGCTTTGATATAGAATGCCGTTTCTTCATTTATATTTTGCGGGTCTTCATACCAAGGTAAATGCCTTAGCATATACGGAGTGCCAGTTCTAATAGTATTTTCCCAGCATTGAAAAGCTGCGCCGGGTCTGTATAAGGCGAAGGTTGTATCTATTTTAGAATGATATAAGCCAGCGCTAATTTCATTGTCATATAATTTAGATTCCCAATTGATGACTTCCGCTTTCTTCGGATAATGATCGGGCAAATCATCATATACCAATCCAAAACCTACCTTCTTTTTGTCTTTATGTTCTCGCAGTACATCCACAAAGAATTGCATAAAATCTGTAGGCGTATCTGCGCTAGGCAATACATCTGGATCCGTATATACATAATAGTTCTGCGCAAACCTGTCATATATATGTGTGCGCCACAACGCCTCGTGGCCCATATTCTTGTCTAAAAAATAAACCGTAGCAGGAATGGTTTTGTAATACTCTAATAGCGGAGCGTAAGTAGACGCATTATCTATCACGTGGATGTTATAGTGACCACAATCATTCAACCATTGTATTTGCTGCTGTAAATATTCCAGCCTATTAAAATTATTGATGATGATAGGAATATTTCTTACCACATACTGTCTATTCCAAAATTTCTTCCATTTGGTTTGAAGACGAAATGATTTATTCACGTTTTCAGAAAGCGTTGCTTTTAAATGTATGTGTACGGTATCGATCATTTCATCAATAGCTTCAGTCTCAAACTTGTCATCATTCTATTCCACTTAAAGTATCCATAATCTATGGCCCATTGCATCGCCTGCTTTGCAGCTGCTATTTGATGGCTGCTGTATAGTCTGTTAATTTGCGATTGAGCAAAAGAAGCAAAAAATGCTTCTGATTCTAAGTGTGTTAGGTCCCAATTACCTTTGCTTTTATAAGCGCAAGATTGAAGATGCTCTTCCATACCTTCAATTAGCCAAGCAGGTGCGTTAGCTTGCTTCGCAATGTCAATATATAAATGCTGCAATTCTACATTAAAACCATCAAAGCCCTCACCAACTGATTTTGACGCATCGTGTAATCTAAAATGTACCAGCACATTTTCTATTTCCGCAATATTGGCTAGGCCATATTTACAACAATACCTGAACCACAACTCATCATCAAATACATAACGCAAAGACTCATTAATACCAGCCAAATCTCTTACAATATCCGTCTTATAAAAGCTGCCCGGCTGATTCATCTTTACAGGATGAATTGTTTTAGCTACCGTAGGCTCTATGCCCATCCTGTAAGTGTGGCTAGTGGTTTTATCTATCTCCCAAAAACAATGGGTAAATCCACACACGACTTCGGTCTTATTATTTTTATTAAAAGCATTGGCTACAGCTTGCAATGCACCCGGCTCTAAGTAATCATCACTATTCAGCCAGTTAAACACATCACCTGTTACTTTTTCTAAGCCCTTGTTGATAGCGTGGGCTTGACCATTATCTTTTTCCGAAACCCAATAAGCAATTTGGCTATCGTACTTCTTTAAAATACTTATCGTTTCATCTGTACTACCGCCATCAATGATGATAAGCTCTATGTTTTTATAATCTTGATTTAATACAGAGAGAATAGTTTGCTCTATGTATTGCCCTTGATTGAAGGAAGGAGTAACGATGGATATTTTTGGGAACTTGTTCAATCTTCAATAAAAGCTAAGTACCCAGTATTTTTTTAAAATGTCCTCTTATCATATTCAATTGATAGCCGAGGGGAAAATAGATTTTTTGCTTCCACCAGTTTTTCGCAATTGGAGTGATATTTTTTCTATTATCAATAATTGATTTTAAAAAAGCTTTGGTTCTTTCCGTATCAAAATTTTCATTAGGTACAGCATCTATAAACCAAGGCTCTTGCAATTTTTTTACATACAAATTATCATCTGAATCATGTGCGATAATATCCTCTATCATAGCCTCCATCGAAGGATAGTCAGCAGCATTGAAAAAACTCTTAGTATTAAATTCTTTCCCTATTAATGGGTTGCCCCAATAAATAGGAATAGTGTTACAACTCATTGCTTCTACTATCTTTTCTGTAGTATAGCCGGGATGCGATGCATTTTCAAAGCAGAGATTAAACTTGTAGTCACTGATGAATTGCATTTTGTTGTCTACCCTTCCTCCTATATTATTCAAATGCTTACCGCCAGAAGCTACTTGCTTGTATTGTGATAACAGATGAAAAAAATCATTACGCTCCTTAGTATTAGGATTACTCACCACCATACTACAAAAGCCCTTTTTACTTTTTAGAACTTGCGCAACATCTATTGCAGACTTATCTAATTGTGCTGCTGTAATGTTATATAACACATAATTAGGCAAGCGAAGATTTCGCCTATCGTCCCAGTATTCAAAACTCATAGAAAAATCACACTCCTTATACTTAGGCATTAGCCAATTCTCTGGCGTATAATAAATTCTGATGCAATCATAGTTTTTGAAATCTTTTCCTTCCCAACTGTAAATAATAATATCTGGATTTTCCTTCGTAATCTTAACATCATACTCCTGCCGCAGAATATTGGTGAAATAATTATCTTCCATATCCCATACCTCCCAAAAGTCGGGGTAGTAAAGTTTTAGAGG
>JBBRHK010000051.1:0-11152 GCA_038222815.1 Chitinophagales bacterium | reverse complement strand
GCCTATCATCTTTCACTCGGGCTTAATTACCCCAATGCAAGTGATCGTATTTTGAGTGATCCTCAACGTCCTGGTAGTGCCATTTATATTCATGGAAATTGTGTAAGTGTAGGTTGTATTCCTATCACAGATGAGTATATTGAAGAACTATACATTATAGGTAGTTATACTAAAGCTGCTGGTCAAGAGTTTATTCCGGTGCACGTTTACCCTATAGACTATCGGCAAAAAAAATCTATAGAATACCTTAATCCAATTATTGAAAATGATCCTTATTTAAAGGATTTTAATAACAGACTTAAGCAAGCTTTCACCTATTTTCAAACTAAGAAGCAGTTGCCGATCATTATGGTAAATAGACAAGGTGATTATGTAGTGTCTAACTAGTTGCTTCCGCCTCCTCTAAAAGCAACACCTGTAAAGTTTCGTTTGTCTTCTGCGTGAGTAGCACATTTTTTCCTGTAAGATAATCTTCTATTGTCGCGTCGTCGTAATGCCTTATAGTTAGTAAGGCAAGGTCCTTTTGTACTTGCACATCAAAAATGGTTGATGCTTCTGCTGCTAAAGTCTGAATTTTTTCTTCTCTATAGGTAAAACAACAAAGTAGGGAAATAGCGGCGTTTTGTGTAAGCGCCGGTTTTATTTTTAACTTATTCAGTATTTCAAATAATTGGTTGATTGGTTCGCCTTCAGCAAAAGAAAAATCTTTTGAGAAGAAGCTAATCAGACATTGATTTTTTTGATAAATTACTATCGGCGGTAGGCCTTTTACTTGCTCACCAGAAATAACAGTACCTGGTAAACTAGTATCCAAGAAGCTTTTTACAAGCAAAGGAATTTGCTTGTTTTGTAAAGGCTTAATGGTTTTAGGATGTATTACTTGTGCACCATAATAGGCCATTTCAATTACTTCTCTGTAACTCAAAGATGGCAGGAGCACGGCTTTTTTATGGCTTCTAGGATCTCCACTCATTACACCTTGTACATCCTTCCATATAGTAACACTTTCTGCTTCTAAAATATTAGCAAAAATAGCCGCCGTAAAATCACTTCCTTCTCTACCAAGCGTCGTACTCTCATTATCATAAGTAGAGCCTACGAAACCTTGTGTAATCACTACATCCGAATTATTGAACGTTTCAGCGATAGCAGATTTTACCAACGTATCAGATACTTCCCAATCGATAAATGCATCTCTAAAATTATTATCTGTTCTTATTAAATCTCTTACATCTAACCAAGCAGCTTTTACATTTTTTTCTAATAATAAATGATATAGAATTACAGTACTAAACATTTCACCACAGCATACTATTTGATCATAATAGTAATCATATTGGCGCACCGGCTTATCGTGTAGCATCCATTCAATCTCGGTATAAAATTCTTTCAGCTTTTCTTTAGCTGCTTGCTTTTGAGTGGTTAATACTTCTTCAATATAATCTTCGTGAAAAACTTTTATATCATTAAAAAGCTGAAGTGCTTCATCCTTTTCTTCTTTGTAAAATGCCTCAGCAATTTTTTCTAACGCATTTGTTACTTTTCCTACAGCAGAAACCACCACTACCAATTTGTTTTCTGTTCCTGCATCTATTATTTTGCAAGTATTAATCATTGATGCTGCCGTAGCATTACTTGCTCCTCCAAATTTGTAAACCTTCATAATAAAACCTTTGTATAAATCTGTAATAAACTGTTTTCGCATAAGACTAGTAAAAATGTACATTTGCGAGGATGCAAATTTATACTTACCGCTTCATATTTAAAAATTGAAAGTTTTATGGCAATAGATAGAAAAGTACAAACCTTAGATGAATTTACGCTACAGCAATTACGAGATTTCCCAGAAGCTACGGGCGAATTGAGCAGGCTATTAAGAGAAGTTGGACTTGCTGCAAAACGTATTCATGTAGAGGTGAATAAAGCTGGCCTTGTAGACATATTAGGTGATTATGGCACAACAAATGTGCAAGGTGAAGAAGTAAAGAAGATGGATATTTATGCTAATAACCAACTTGTAGGAGTTTTAAAGCACGGGATAAGTTGTGCAGGTGTGGGCAGTGAAGAGTTAGATGATGTTTTGATTTTTGATGACGAATTGAGTAACAAAAGTAAATACGTTTGCTTATTTGATCCTCTTGATGGTAGTAGTAATATTGATGTGAACGTAAGCATCGGTACAATTTTTAGTGTTTTCAAAAGAGTGAGTGAACTGGGAAAACCAGCTGAGGAAAGAGATTTTTTACAGGCAGGTATTAAGCAAGTGGCAGCAGGTTATATTATCTACGGTAGTAGTACAATGTTTGTATATGCTACACGAAGAGGAGTAAATGGTTTCACATTAGATCAAAGTGTCGGAGAATTTATACTAAGCCATCCTGACATGAAGTGTCCAGAAACTGGGAAATTATACAGCGTGAATCACGGAAATTTCTTTAGAATGGAAAGGCCAATTCAAGAATATATTACAGCTTGTCAAAAAAAGGATAATACGAATGGTGGTCCTTATACTCAAAGATATATAGGCAGTATGATTGCCGATGTACATCGAAATTTAATAAAAGGAGGTATTTTTCTTTATCCAGGAACTACTGATAAGCCAGAAGGTAAATTACGATTATTGTACGAATGTAATCCGTTTGCATTTATAGCAGAGGTAGCAGGTGGAGTGGCCACAGATGGCACTCAAAGAATATTAGAGATAATACCTACTAAAATTCATCAGAGAGCACCAATGTATATAGGGAGTAAAAAAATGATGGAGGAGTTACAGGATTTTATTGATGGGGGAGTAAAAAAATAATTACAAATTGGCAAAGAATAATAATGACATTCAGCTTTTTGATTATCAAACATTGTTTGATTTTTCTAAACTCGTTTTTCTTAAAATAGGTTGCAGCGAAGAAGATGCAACAACTGCAACCCAAGTGCTGCTAAGTGCAGACTTACGAGGGGTAGATAGCCACGGTATAGCCCGACTAAGTGGCTATGTGCGACTTTGGGAAGTAGGTAGAGTGAATGCAAAGGCGAAACCCCATATCATTCACGAAACGCCCAGTACGGCCACCATTGATGCAGACGCTGGACTTGGATTGACAGCTGCGCCATTTGCGATGAGTGTTGCCATTGAGAAGGCAAAGCAAGTAGGCACAGGGTGGGTAAGCGTACAAAATAGCAACCATTTTGGCATTGCTGGCATTCACGCAATGATGGCATTGCCAAATGATATGATAGGTATTGCTATGACAAACGCTTCACCATTAGTTGCTCCTACTTTTTCCAAGGAAAGACTTTTAGGCACTAATCCAATAGCTGTAGCTATTCCATCAAGAAATAGAGCTCCATTTGTAGCAGATTTTGCAACCACAACCGCAGCTAATGGAAAGTTAGAAATATTGCAGCGCTTGCAAGAACCAGTGCCAAGTGGATGGGTGCAGGATGCAGACGGTAATGATACTACAAACGCTTCTGCTGTAAAAGAGGGTGGCGCTTTATTGCCACTTGGCGGCACTAGACTTCATGGAAGTCACAAAGGGTTTATGCTTGGAAGTATTGTAGATATTTTTTCTGGTGTATTGAGCGGCGCTAATTTTGGTCCTTGGGTTCCGCCTTTTCCAGCTTATGTACCTATGCCAGAGGATATGCCGGGAAAAGGATTAGGCCATTTTTTTGGAGCTATGAGAATAGATGCTTTTAGGCCTAAGGAAGCTTTTTATGATGATATGGAACAATGGATAGATAGATTCAAAGCTTCCAAGACGGTGGATATCAATAATAAAATGGTTATTCCGGGAGAGCCAGAAGCAACTATTGAGAAAGAAAGACTAGCTAATGGCATACCTTTATTGCAATCTGTGATAGATGATGTGAATAAAATGGCGATAAAACTGGCTATCAAAACTTTGCATTAAAATAAAATCTAACTAATATCGTTTATATTGCTAACAAATAATAGTTTTTAAGATGAAAATTATGAAGTTCGGGAGTAAGAGTTTAGCTACTCCTGAAAGTTTGAAGGAGGTGGCAAGTATAATAATTGCAGAACCAAAACCAAAAATCGTTGTGTGCTCGGCAATAAGCGGAACAGGAACGGTATTGCTTTCTATATGTGAATTACTGAAGCAAAATCAAAAAGTAGAAGCAAGAATTAAAATTGATGAGTTATTTATAAGGTATAGAAATTTTATAACTGGGCTTTTAGAGGATGAATCTTACGTAGAAAGCGCTATGGGTGTGCTAGAGGAGCAATTCGGTTTCTTAAATTTTATTCTAAAAATATCTTACAGTGAAGTATTGAGGGCAGATATATTGTCACAAGGGGAGCTGTTAAGTACTAAGATCTTCTCTATTTACCTATCCGAGCAAAATGTAAAACATGCTGTGCTACCTGCGCTTGATTTCATGCAACTAGATGCTGATGGAGAGCCTGTTCTTGGGACCATAAAAATTAAGCTGTCTCAAATTTTACAAAGAACACCTAATATGATTTTACTTACCCAAGGTTACTTGGTAAGAAATGTAAAGGGTGAAGTCGCAAGTCTTGGAACTGGCGGTGGAGACTATAGTGCAGCGCTTATGGCTGCTGCGCTCAATGCAGAGGTATGTGAGCTTTGGAGCGACTTAAATAATACAACCAAGTCTAATATAAGTGTTATCAGAAATAAAGCTGTAGAACATACAATAAGTTATGAAGAAGCAGCAGAGCTAGCCTATCATAGCGGTAACTTGCTGTTGCCTGTAAGTATATGGCCTGCTAATATTAGTGGGATACCGTTGGTGATTAAGGATATTAATAATCCTAGTGACACTGGGACAATTATCACATCTACACCTCATTACAGTGGCGTTGCGTCTATCGTAGCTAGAGATAATGTGGCTAGCTTCCAGATTACTAATAATAAAATGTATAAGCGACACGGTTTTTTAGCAGAAATATTTGCTGTGTTTGCCAAGTTTGATACCTCAATTGATTTAGTGACAACATCTGAAATTGCCGTGGCTATTTCAATCAGTGATAAGAAGCATTTTAATGAGATTGTATCTGCACTAAATGAATTTGGAACTGTAGAAGTTACCGAGTTACAGACAATGATAAGTATTGTAGGAAATATAATTACAAGAACTGATCAAATTATCAGGAGGATTTTTGAGGCATTAAATGGCATCCCTTTATCGATGATAAACTTTGGTGCTAGTCCGCACAGTCTTTCCTTTATTATCGCCGAAATGGATAAGGAAAGTACGATAAATAGGCTATACGATGCTCTTTTTGTTATGGAGCAATCCGTAAGTAATAATAAAGCGATGTCACAATTCGGTGACGACAATATTCAAAATAGGAATGTACTGAGCAATGATACTTCACAATTACGTGATGGAAATGAGACTCCTGTACATATCTTGTATAAGAAGGTAGAGGAAGAACCTGTAAATACTGAGATGCGGAAAGAAAAAATTTATAGAGATCAGTCTTTCAACAGAGCAGAGATAGAAAAAAATCAGATAGATTTTGAAAAGTTTTTTAGAGACCACTCTATGTAAAACAAGATACTTTAATCTCCTTGCTTACCCAATTTAGCATATAAATTATCACCTAGAAAAACGATTTGTTTTGAGGTATACTCAGGCTGAATTCTTTTAAAATTAGTTAGACTAGTATTATTCCCACTTCGTAAATCTAAACCCAACTATAGAATATCTTTCTCATAAAAAAGCCACTCCATTTCAACGGAGTGGCTTTCTAAATGTTGTAATGTTACTTATTTGTTCATACTAGCCTTTTTCATACTATCAGCGTACTGCTGTTGCATATCTTGAAACTTCTTCTGCATAGCTGCAATTTTACCTAATGCATCTTGCTTAGTTACTCTCTTTAAAACTTCTATGTCAAAAACTAAAATCTCATTTGGTGCAATGTCAGCTCCTTGCCCTTGAGCACCGTATGCCAATGAAGATGGAATGAAGAATTTTGCCTTTGACCCTACTTTAAGTTGAGTAAGACCATCTTTCCATCCTTCTATTATACCCCCTAGACTTTGATCGCTAGTAAGGTTTACTACAAATGGTTCTACATGGCCTTTTGAAGGGTCAGTATTACTGTCAAACATTTTCCCCGCTAGAGTGGTACCTGTGTAGTTAGTTTCTACAAGCATACTTGTATCTATACTCTCGCCTGTGCCTGGCGTAATAATTTGTACATAAGTTCCCTTTGGCGCTTTCGTAGCTTGAATATTATTTTTTGCTAAATAATCCTTGATGATTTTCTCATCTTTTGCTATTTGCGCCTTTGCCATTTCTTCCCTTTTTGCTTGGCCTTTTACCATATTATCAGCTTTCGCTTTATTCGCTTCTTCTTCAGTGGCAAATATATTTGTGATTTTATAAGTAGAATATACAAACTGTCCCTTCTTCATAAATGGAGGAAGAGAACCGCCTTGCTTTTCGATAGAGTCGGTACTTATTTTCACAACAATACTATCACCAAGGTGTAGCTTACCAAAAATAACTTTATAGTCAGGAGGAAATTGTGCTGTATCATATAAATTGATAGAAGGAGTAGCAGTCTCAATAGTACTGTTTAGAATACTATCGTTGTAAAGTTCTACGATATCCAATTCCATAAAGTTTCCTTGGTTCAATATCTTTCCACCTTTGGCAGCTATGATTTTATACTCTAAGCCACTTGCAGTTTTTTTGAAAGGTGTAGTACAGGCTGATGCGAATACAGTAACAGCGATTAATGCGAAAAATAATTTTTTCATTTTGTCTATTGTTTGTTTTAAGTTTTTATTTATTGTTTGTTATTTTTTAAAAATTGTAAGTACTTAACACTGCTTTTTTTGCATACATCGCTTGCTTAAAATCTGAAACAGACTTTTCAAAAGTCTCCGTACTTTGACCACCAGCAGCATTTTTATGGCCACCACCATTAAAGTTTTCTCTAGCAAATTCATTTACATCAAAATCTCCTTTGCTTCTAAATGAAAATTTTCTTAGCTCACCTCTGTCTATAACGATAACTGCAAATTTAATTCCTTCTATACCCAACGGATAATTTACAAGTCCTTCTGTATCGCCTGTGGTAATATTAAATTTCTGAATATCAGATGCAGGAATTGCAATAAGTGCTGTGTTGTATTCGTAAAATACTTCTAGTCTGTTTAATAATGCATTACCTATAAATCGTAGTCTATTTTCAGAGCCATTATCAGAAATAGCTTCATGTACTTTTGTATGTTGGAGTCCTTTTTCTTTTAGTGTGACTACCATAGCGTGTACGCTTGCAGTAGTGGCAGGGAAGCGGAAAGAACCAGTATCAGTCACTAAGCCAGTGTAAAGACATTCCGCTACTGCTTCATTTATTAAGTCTACGTGTCCACTATCTTTTATAAAATCAAAAATCATTTCTGCGGTGCTACTTTTTGCTGGGATACTTATTCCGTATGCAAAAGACTCTATTTGCGGCAGCTCATGATGATCTATTAGAATACGAGTACCTAGAGCTGCGGCCAACACTTGCTCCATATTTTTGGTTCTGCTCAGCACATTAAAATCAAGACAGAATAACCAATCAGCTGCCATTACTTTTTCATCTGCTGCTGCACTATTTTTTTCGTAATCCATCACGGTTTCAACTCCCGGCATCCAGCTAAGAAACTTAGGCCAATTGGTGGGAGAGATAACTTGTACTTCGTGCCCAAATTGAATTAGAAAATGATAAAGCCCTAAACTACTACCCATAGCATCACCATCTGGCTTCTGATGCGTCGTAATAATAATCTTTTTTGGAGATTTAAGTTGGTCGTATATAGCTTGAATCGGCTGCATTTATTTTTTTGAAAGTGGCGCAAATGTAGATGATATTAGTCAATCATACAATTTATTAGGGTATTTATAACTATATTTGCGCCCTAAAAATGAAATAAAATTATGAACACGAATAGAACATTTACAATGATAAAGCCAGATGCCACTCAAAATGGTCATACAGGTGGAATTTTAAGTATGATAAACGATGCTGGATTTAGAATTGTAGCTATGAAAATGGTACACCTAAGTGCAGAAAAAGCTGGTGCATTTTACGAAGTACACAAAGAGCGCCCTTTTTACCAAGAGCTTGTTGATTTTATGAGTCGTGGCCCTATTACTGCTGCCATCTTAGAGAAAGACAATGCTGTAGATGATTTCCGTACGCTAATAGGTGCAACTAATCCTGCAGATGCTGCAGAAGGAACTATTCGTAAAAAGTACGCTACTTCAATAGGTGAGAATGCTGTACACGGTAGTGATAGTAATGAAAATGCAGCTATTGAGGGAGATTTCTTCTTTAGTAAGTTAGAGCAATATTAATATTTCAAAGTAGAAGCTATGGTAACTGTCAGGCCTATTACCCAAGAGGATGATGCTGCTATGGCTTCTATTATTTTTGCATCGCTAGAGGAATATGATCTAGCAAAGCCTGGTACTGTTTATACAGATGCTAGCACAAAAGAACTCTCCGTTCTTTTTAACAATACAGTCCATTCAGGTTATCTTATAGCCGAGGATAATGGGACAGTGGTAGGTGGTTGTGGTATTTATCCCACAGTAGGATTACAAGAAGGCACCGCAGAGCTAGTGAAGATGTATGTAGCAAAATCACAAAGAGGCAAAGGATTAGGTAAATTGCTTGTGCAAGAAGCAGAGAAGCTAGCTAGGACATTGGGCTATGGCAGATTATATCTCGAAAGTTTTCCTAGTCTTAAAGAAGCGATTTCTCTTTACCATAACCTTGGCTTTACTATCATTAAAGATAGGGAAGGGGATAGCTGTCATTTTGAATGCGATGTTTTTATGGAAAAGTCGATTGTCTAGACTGATTTTGCTTATTTTCTAGTTTTATTTAAACACTTTATTATCTATTCTTGTTATAGCTGTAGGTAAAATTATTTTGTACCTTTACGGCAATTAACACTTATGGATATATTACCAGGTTCTTTATTGGCTTCTATTAACTCGCCAGCAGATTTAAAGAAAATTTCTAAAGACGATTTGGATCAAGTTGTCAAAGAACTTAGACAGTACATCGTGGATGTAGTAAGCGTACACGGTGGGCATTTCGGTGCTAGCCTTGGTGTCGTAGAACTTACAGTTGCCTTACATTATGTTTTCAATACGCCGTATGATCAACTAGTATGGGACGTAGGGCATCAGGCTTATGGTCATAAAATCCTTACAGGTCGTAGAGATAGTTTTCCTTCTAATAGAAAATACAACGGACTTAGTGGCTTCCCTAAAAGAACAGAGAGTGAGTATGATACATTTGGTGTAGGACATTCGTCTACATCAATATCTGCAGCTCTAGGAATGGCTATGGCTAGTCATTACAAGGGCGAGTCAGATAGGCAGCACATAGCTGTGATAGGAGATGGTGCTATGACGGCAGGCTTACCTTTTGAAGCAATGAATCACGCCGGCGCTGCTAAGAGTAATGTGCTCATAATTCTCAATGATAATTGTATGAGCATCGACCCTAATGTGGGTGCGCTCAAAGAATATTTAACGGATATTACCACTTCTCATACCTACAATAAAGTAAAAGATGAAGTGTGGAACTTGCTGGGAAAGATGCCAATAGGTAAAACATTCTCTAGAGGAATGGCGCAAAAACTTACGGAGAGCTTGAAGGGAATGGTGAGCAGTAGTGCTAATCTTTTTGAGGCTTTGAACCTTAGATATTTTGGCCCAATAGATGGTCATAACACAAGTAAATTGGTTGAAACACTAAGCGACTTAAAGGATATTCCTGGTCCTAAAATCCTTCATATTAAAACCGTAAAAGGTAAAGGATATGATTTAGCAGAGAAAGATCAAACCCTTTGGCACGCACCGGGATTATTTGATAAAATTACAGGCGAAATAAAAAAGAAAGTTTTTGATGTGCCTCAAGCACCAAAATACCAAGATGTATTTGGTATCACATTATTGGAGCTCGCAGAAAAGAATGATAAAATTTTTGGCATAACACCAGCAATGCCGAGCGGATCTTCCTTAAAAATAATGATGGATGCAATGCCTAATCGAGCTTTTGATGTAGGAATAGCAGAACAACACGCCGTAACAGTAAGTGCTGGAATGGCAACGCAAGGGATGAAAGTGTTTTGCAATATCTATTCTACATTTATGCAGAGGGCTTATGATATGGTGATACATGATGTTGCCATTCAAAAATTACCCGTTGTTTTTTGTTTAGATAGAGCAGGACTTGTGGGCGAAGATGGTCCTACACACCATGGCTGCTATGATATAGCGTATATGCGCTGCATACCTAATATGATTGTGGCTGCGCCAATGAATGAAAAAGAATTGAGGCACTTGATGTACACAGCACAACTTCCTACTTTAGAATTACCTATAAGCATTCGCTACCCAAGAGGACAGGGAATGTTCCCAGATGTAGCTGTAGAAAAAGGCGGATGGCAAGTACCTTTTGAAGAAATTAAAATAGGGAAGGGTAGAAAGTTAAATGACGGTAAAGATGCTGCCATATTAAGTTTTGGGCATCCTGGAAATTTTGCAGCAGAAGCCATAAGAGATGTAAGAAGAGAAGGTATAGAAGTAGCGCATTACGATATGCGTTTTGCAAAACCACTAGATGAAGAAATGCTACACGAAGTATTTACAAAGTTTGATAAGATAATTACCGTGGAGGATGGTACAATTGTAGGAGGATTTGGTTCTGCTATTTTAGAATTTATGAATGCAAATGGCTACAAAGCCGATGTACAAATACTGGGCTTGCCAGATAGACTGGTTGAGCACGGTACGCCAAAGGAATTGTATAATGAGGTGGGGATAGATGCTGCGGCGATTATGGGTGCGATTAAAAAATTGGTTGCTGTGAAAGAAAGAATAGAAGCATAGACTTTGAAAAAATATATGAAAGCAGCAAGTATCTAATTTTTACTTGCTGCTTTTTTATTTAACCTCTTCTCCTTTCTAATAACACCATCATCATCACACTCAACAAAACTCTATCTTCTTCCCCTTTCTCAAATTCTGTTTCTAAGTTCAGCAAAAATTTCCTTCCGAAGAATGATGCTTGTTTTTTTAGCGTACATACGATTGTTCCATCTGGTCGTGTAACGAGATAGGTCGGATTGAAAATATATCC
>JBBRHK010000050.1:0-11179 GCA_038222815.1 Chitinophagales bacterium | reverse complement strand
TTTTCCTCTACATGAGATTGAATGACTTCTAAGAAAGGTTTACCATAGCGGATCGACTTACCCTTACTCACCCCACTTATTTTTTCTAATTCTTCCATTGTGGTAGGATACATAGTAGCCATATCCTCCAAGCTAGTTTCTAAGAAAATTACAAATGGAGGTAGGTTCTTTTCTTTCGCTACTGACTTCCTTAAATCTTTAAGTCTTGTAAGCAATACTTCATCCATAGCAGAACCTGTTGCTGCTTCTTCTATATCGAAATCATCGTCAGCATTAGCATCTTCAAAAAGATTATTAAGTACAATTTTAAAGCTAGAAGGCTTTTTCTCAAAAGCAATTGCCTTGTCAGTAAGTTTCAATAAGCCATACTCTACAATATCCTTTTCTATAATACCAGCAAGTAACATTTGCCTAATTAGACTGTTCCAAAAGTGTGGTTCTTGATGATTACCACAGCCAAAGTCTTTCAACTGCTCATGCCTAAACATCTGCACCTGCGGCGTTGCCCTTCCTAAAAGTATCAGTACTACATATTCTATTGGGAATTGCTCCCCTAGAGCTCGGATAGCTTTTAAGACACATAGCACATCATCTTTTGCTTCTATTTTTTCTTTTGGTTGAAGGCAATTATCACAATGCCCACAGCTTTTGCTGTCATCGTAGGCTTCACCAAAATAGTATAACAAAGTTTTTCTTCTGCACACGCCACTTTCTGCATAAGATAAAGTCTCGTGTATAAGTTGTGCGCCTACTTCTCTTTCGCTAAGTGGCTTGTCCCTCATAAGGTGTTCTAGCTTCGCTAAGTCTTTGTGGGAGTAATATAGCAGGCATCTTCCTTCTAATCCATCTCTACCAGCCCTACCTGTTTCTTGGTAATAATTTTCTATCGATTTTGGAATATTATAATGTATTACAAATCGCACATCTGGCTTATCTATCCCCATACCAAAGGCAATGGTAGCAACAATAATATCTACATCTTCATTAAGGAATTGGTCTTGCCTGTGTGCTCGTAGCTTGGCATCTAAGCCGGCGTGATAGGCTACTGCTTTAAGTCCATTTGCCATAAGCATAGCGGCAAGCTCTTCCGTAGTTTTTCTATTTAAGGTGTAAATAATGCCACTCTTTCCTTTATGAGATTGTATAAATCTCACAATGCTTTTGTTCGTTTGATCAAGATTTACTTTCGGTAATACTTCGTAGTAAAGATTAGGTCTATTAAAAGAAGAGATGAAAATCTTAGGGTCATTTAAACCTAGATTTTTTACAATATCACTTTGCACTTTTGGCGTTGCTGTAGCTGTAAGTGCAATCATAGGTGCTGTAGGCTTTATTTCCTCCATCACCTCTTTAAGTCGGCGATACTCTGGCCTGAAATCGTGCCCCCATTCGCTGATGCAATGCGCCTCATCTACTGCAAAAAAAGAAATATTAAGGGTTTTAAAAAACTCAACATTATCTTCTTTAGTGAGTGTCTCTGGTGCTACATAGAGCATTTTTGTTTTACCAGTAGTCAGGTCATCCTTTACCTGTGTGGTCTGTCCTTTATTGAGTGTGCTATTTAAGAAATGGGCAATGTCATCGCTAGTACTAAAACCTCTTACAAGATCTACTTGGTTTTTCATCAAGGCTATCAGTGGACTTACAATTAATGCTACTCCTTCGCACATAAGTGCAGGGAGCTGGTAACAAAGACTTTTTCCACCGCCAGTAGGCATTATAACAAATCCATCGTGTCCTTCTAGTAAATTAAAAATGGCAGCTTCCTGCGAACCTTTAAAAGTATCGAAACCAAAATATTTTTCTAAGTTTTTTACTAGCTCCTTTGCCGTAACTTTTGGCAGGAGAGGAACAGCCGCCAGCGCAACTGTTTTTTTTCCTGTTGGTTTTTTTGCTACTTTCTTAGGTGCGGGCTTTGCTTTTTTTGTAATTGTTGCCATGTGATAACTTCTAACTTTCCCCTTAAAGCCACATTTTATTGTGTTGGTTTGGGCAAAGGGGTTGCAAATATAATTTTAATATGTTCTAAATAATAATTGGGTAAGGGTTTAAAATTTTTTTAATCGAAATAGAAATTCATATGTATGCCAATTCTCATCTGCAATAATTCAACATTGACACAATTCGGTCTAAAAAAATGAATTGCCTTTAAGCATTTAAGGTAACTCATTTAACCGACAAATTTTAAAAAAACTTGATTTTAATCTTCTATACAATTGAGTATTTATGGTAGGTTTGCAGGATGGAAGCAATTCGCAAACAAGAAATGCTGGCATCTGCCACTCGTACTATAAAAATGCAAGCCCAAGCTGTGGCTCAGCTAGAATCCTATCTAGATGAAGGTTTTATAAGTGCAATAGAAGTAATTGTAGCTTGTAAAGGCAGAATTGTGGTGAGTGGAATAGGAAAGAGTGCTATAATAGCCCAAAAGCTCGTTGCAACATTAAATAGTACTGGCACCCCTTCTTTATTCCTTCATGCGGCTGATGCGATTCATGGTGACTTGGGAATGGTGCAGCAAGATGACATTGTAATTATCATTAGTAAGAGTGGTGATAGTCCAGAAATAAAGCTTCTTGTGCCACTAGTTAAAAATTTTGGCAATAAAATGATCGCCATTGCTGGCAATGTAGAGAGTTTCCTAGCGATAAATGCAGATATATTTATCAATAGCACAGTACAACAAGAAGCTTGTCCGCATAATCTCGCACCCACTACTAGCACCACAGCACAAATGGTAATGGGCGACGCTTTAGCCATTTGCTTAATGAATATGAAAGAATTTAGTTCAGGTGACTTTGCAAAGTATCACCCGGGTGGTGTATTGGGTAAGAAACTTTATTTGAAGGTGGGCGATATGGTATTGCCAGAAGAAAATCCAATGGTATATGAGGATACTATGATAAAGGAAGTACTTTTAGAGATTACCAAAAAGCGATTAGGTGCTGCTGCTGTATTAAGCGCAAACGGAGGCGTAATTGGAATTATCACAGATGGCGATATTAGAAGAATGCTAGAAAAATACGATGACTTTAAGGGTATAACAGCTGCACAAATAATGAGTAAGAATCCTAAACAGATTAATACGGACGCATTAGCGGTAGAGGCTTACAGCTTATTGAAAGAAAATAATATCAGCCAGTTGATAGTGAGTGATGGCGCCAGCTACAAAGGCATTTTGCATATTCACGATATAATGCGTGAGGGTATTATTTAGAAGGACAAAAAATGATTCGATTAATTACATTTGCAAAAATCTCGATTAGCAACTTATGAATAAAAATAATTATGTGGCCATTATGGCTGGAGGGATAGGTAGTAGATTTTGGCCAATAAGCAGAAAAGGAAAACCAAAACAATTTTTAGACATTCTCAATACAGGACAAACGCTTTTGCAATCTACTTATGCACGATTTGCTGCATTTATTCCTGCAGAAAACATTTTTATTGTAACTGCAAATGAATATGAGACTTTAGTGCAAAAGCAGTTGCCTGCCCTACCTGCTAATAATATTCTATGCGAGCCTTCTAGGAAAAATACTGCTCCTTGTATCGCTTATATCTCTTACAGATTGATGCAACAAAACCCAGAGGCAAATTTGATATGTGCGCCTGCAGATCATCTAATCTTAGATGGTGCTGCTTTTGAGGCCGTTTGCCTAAAAGCATTGGATTTTACGGAGAATATTAAAGCATTAGTTACCCTTGGTATAGAACCCCATTCTCCAAATACTGGCTACGGTTATATACAATTTGAGCCAATGCCTGTGAGTACAGATGTATATAAAGTAAAAACATTTACAGAGAAGCCTAATTTGGAACTTGCTAAAACATTTGTAGCTAGTGGGGAATTTTTGTGGAATGCTGGCATCTTCGCCTGGAAAGTAAAAAACATTGTAGCAGCATTTGAAAAGTTATTGCCAGAAATTCACGAAGTATTTGATGCTGAGAAAGAACAACTCGGTACAGCAAAGGAAAAAGAAGCTATTGAAAGAATATATCCGCTTTGTGTAAATATTTCTATAGACTATGGTATTATGGAGAAGGCAGATAATGTATATGTAATTCCTGCTTCTTTTGGGTGGAGCGATCTTGGAACCTGGGCAAGCGCTTATGATACATTAGAGAAAGATTATTTTGGTAACGCTGTTGGTGGAGATAATGTATTTGTAGTAGATGCTATAAATAATATGGTGCATGTAAAATCTGATAAACTTGTAGTGCTGCAAGGAATTGAGAACCTAATAGTTGTAGATACAGATGATGTACTGCTAATTTGTAAAAAGGAAAACGAACAAGACATTAAAGAATATGTGGGAGAGATAAAGAGGACGAAAGGGGAGAAGTTTTTGTGAGCCGTTGGCAATAAGCAGTTTGCAGTGGGTAATAGGCAGTAGGCAATTTTTAGTTGAATAAATACAACTTATTATGACTAAATTATTTAAAGAGTTTTTTGATAGTGAAAAGGCGGGCGGATTGATTTTAATCGCTTGTACAGCTGTGTCGCTAATTATCTCCAATTCTGGTCTTGGTGAGGGCTATCTGAGTTTTTGGCAGACTCAATTTGCAGGGCATAGTATTGGTCATTGGGTAAATGACGGACTTATGGCCATATTCTTTTTACTAATTGGTTTGGAATTAGAACGAGAAATATATAATGGGGAACTTTCCAATTTAAAGGATGCCTTGTTCCCAATTTTTGGGGCAATAGGCGGTTTTATCATTCCTGCGGCAATTTATATTTTCTTTAATTATGGCACACCCACACAGTCTGGTGCTGCTATACCTATGGCAACAGATATTGCTTTTGCTTTGGGAATACTATCTCTACTCGGTAACAGAGTTCCTGCTTCTCTAAAAGTGTTTTTAATTGCACTTGCCATTATAGATGACCTAGGGGCGATTCTTATTATCGCCACATTTTATACTAAAACAATCTTTTGGACAAATCTTCTAATCGCACTCGGAATTTTTTCATTGCTCTTAGTTTTTAACAGACTCAAGATTAGAAACCTAATTCCATACCTAATTGGCGGCGTTGCTATGTGGTATTTTATGCTAAATTCTGGTGTGCACGCTACTATCACTGGTGTGCTCCTAGCTTTCGCAATTCCTTTTGGAGATGGGGGCGAAAAATCGACCTCATATATTTTACAGCATTTTTTGCACAAGCCAGTTGCCTTTATTATACTACCCATCTTTGCATTAGCCAATACTGCGATTATCCTTAGCGGCGATACTGTAGCTACACTTACTGAAAATTATAGTTTAGGTATTTCTCTAGGTCTTATTGTGGGCAAGCCGCTTGGCATTTTCTTACTCACTTTCCTTGCTGTCACATTAGGGTTCTGTAAATTACCTGCAGGATTAAATTGGAAGGCGATTTTAGGTGTAGGTTTTCTAGGAGGTATAGGATTTACTATGTCAATGTTTATCACACTCCTTGCTTTTGACGATGCTACTATCATCAATAATGCAAAATTTGTGATTTTGATTTCTTCCTTAGTTGCAGGGCTAATTGGATTTATAGGGTTGAGGGTTACTTTAAAACGTGGAATGTGATATAAACTTTCATTAGGGAAGCAGAAATTTTTTAAATGATAACCTGTATCCTTCAGAAAATATTTTCTCACAGCGAAAACAGCGATATCAGCGAAAGTAATGAATAGGGAAATCCCTTTAAATGACAAGTCTCCAAAACTAAACCCCTCTAAACTTTCTAAACCCTCTAAACTCTTCTCTACGACATAACAGGTCTTAACCATCTTTTTACTTCTTCCAAATCCATTCCTTTCCTTTTAGTATAATCTAAAACTTGGTCTTCTTCAATCTTTCCTATACCAAAATATTTACTTTCTGGATGTGAAAAATACCAACCGCAGATGCTAGAGGCAGGATACATTGCTAGAGATTCTGTCAATTCAATTCCTGTATTTTCTTGTCCGCCGAGGAGCGCAAAAAGCTTCCTTTTTTCTGTATGATCTGGGCAAGCAGGATAACCTGGTGCAGGACGAATACCTTGGTAATTTTCTTTAATGAGTTCTTCTTCTGATAAGGTTTCGCTAGTATCGTAGCCCCAATATTCCTTTCTTGTGCGAAGGTGAAGAAGTTCTGCAAAAGCCTCTGCTAGTCTATCTGCTAGTGCTTGCAGCATTATTTTGTTATAGTCATCAAGGTTGTCTTCAAACTTTTTTATATGAGGTTCTATACCTTCGATGGTTACACTAAATGCACCAAGATAATCATCAGCTGGCAAGATGAAATCACTCAGAGACATATTAGGTTGTCCTGCTGCTTTTTGTACTTGTTGTCTTAGAGATTCTAAATGTACAATACCATCTTTTGTTTCTAATTCGATAGTATCTGGGGCTATTTTTTTTGCTGACCAAAAACCAACAACGGCTTTTGCATTCAGCCATTTTTCATCAACGATTTTTTTCAGCAATGCTTGCGCATCTTTATATAATTCTGTTGCTTGTACTCCTACAACTTCGTCCGATAATATTGCAGGGAACTTTCCGTGCAGTTCCCAGGCAATAAAGAAAGGTTGCCAATCTATGTAAGGTACGAGCTCACTAAGTTCTACATCAAGAATTTGTTTTGCACCGGTAAAACTAGGCGATGTAGGCTTATAGCTCGTATCAGAAAGTTTAAAAGGATTCTTAGCTGCCGCTGCGTAAGGTAGCCATTGCTTATTCGTTTTTTTATTAGCAAAATCAGTTCTAAGTTTTTCGTACTCTAGCTGTATGCTTTCTATAAATGCTGGCTTCTGTTCCTTACTCAGTAGGCTTCCTGCTACAGTAACACTCCTACTCGCATCTAGTACGTGCACGACTGCATCATCATACTCAGGAGAGATTTTTACAGCGGTGTGCATACGGCTTGTAGTCGCACCACCTATCAAAAGAGGAATATTTATTTTCCTCCTTTTCATCTCGTGTGCTATATGCACCATTTCATCTAGCGATGGTGTAATGAGTCCGCTAAGCCCTATGATATCTACGTTTTGTTCTATCGCAGTAGTAAGAATTTTCTCCGCAGATACCATCACTCCAAGATCTACAATATCGTAGCCATTGCAACCTAACACCACGCCTACAATATTTTTTCCTATATCATGTACGTCTCCTTTTACAGTTGCTAATAGAATTTTTGGCGGGCCGGCAGCTTCTTCATTCGTAGTGCCTGCATCTAAGTGCGCTTGTTTTCTGTCTTCTTTTTCTTGCTCTATAAAAGGTGTAAGCACTGCGACAGCACGCTTCATAACCCTAGCACTTTTTACCACCTGCGGTAAGAACATTTTGCCGGCTCCAAATAAATCTCCCACAATATTCATCCCATCCATTAGTGGACCTTCTATGACTTCTAGAGGTGTTGCATATTCCTGCCTTGCTTCTTCCGTATCTGCATCTATATAGTCAGTAATACCATTGATAAGGGCGTGCGACATTCTGTTTTGTACAGATTCCTTTCTCCAGCTTTCGTCTTTTATTATTTCTTTTCCTTTCGCTTTTACTGTTTCAGCAAAGGCAATCATTTTCTCTGTTGTGTCATTGTCATCGTTATTTCTGTTAAGTATAACGTCTTCGCAAAGCTGCTTCAGCGTTGGTTCTATCTCATCATACACGACTAACTGGCCAGCATTTACAATCCCCATATCCATTCCTGCTTGTATAGCGTAATACAAGAACACACTATGAATGGCTTCTCTCACGTGGTCATTTCCTCTAAATGAAAAAGACACGTTACTCACACCTCCGCTTACTTTGGTAAGTGGCATCAATTCTTTTATTTCTCTAGTGGCTTCTATAAAATCAACCGCATAATTATTATGCTCTTCGATACCAGTTGCTATAGCAAAAATATTAGGATCAAAGATGATATCTTCTGGCGCAAACCCAACTTGCTCTGTTAGTATTTTATAAGCTCTATGGCAAATTTCTACTTTACGTTCTTTTGTATCCGCTTGTCCCACTTCATCAAAAGCCATTACTATAACCGAAGCCCCATATCGCCTGCAAATATTAGCTTGCTCTATAAATTTTTCTTCGCCTTCCTTCATCGAAATAGAATTTACAATACACCTTCCCTGCACACATTTCAATCCTGCTTCTATAATTTCAAACTTAGAAGAATCAATCATAATAGGAATCTTTGCAATGTCTGGCTCAGCTTGCAAAAGATTAAGAAAAGTCGTCATTGCCTGCACGCCATCTAATAATGCATCATCCATATTTATATCTAGAATCTGCGCACCATTTTCTACCTGCTGCCTTGCTACACTCAATGCTTCTTCATACAATCCTTCTCTTATCAGGCGTGCAAATTTTTTGCTTCCTGTCACGTTGGCTCTTTCACCAACATTTATAAAATTGGTTTCTGGTCGTATGGTAAGTGGTTCTAGTCCTGAGAGTTGTAAGTACATATAGATGTTAGATTATAGATGTTAGGTGGCAGATATAAGATGATAGATTTTAGGTGATAGATATTAGATTTTAAATGATTGATTTTTGATAATAAATTTTAGACGATAGATTTCTTTTTGATTTTTGGAATGTATCCTCATTTACCGTTAGACTCACTACAATTCCTAATACTCTTGCCCTGTCTATTATCTAACATCTATTATCTATTATCTAAGAGACTCTTCTAGGCTCAAATTTCCTCACCGTATCCGCAATATGTTTAATATGGTCCGGCGTCGTTCCGCAGCAACCGCCTACAATATTTAACCAGCCTTCTTTTGCCCACTCTTCTATAATATGTGCCGTTTCGTGCGGCTGCTCATCATATTCTCCAAATGCATTTGGTAGTCCTGCATTAGGATAAGCACTAGTATAACAAGAAGCCATACCACTAAGTTCCTCCACGTGGGGGCGCATTTCTGCTGCACCTAGCGCACAATTGAGACCAATACTAAGTGGATTAGCGTGTTTTACAGAAACGTAAAATGCTTCTAAAGTTTGTCCACTCAATGTACGACCACTAGCATCTGTAATTGTACCGCTAATCATTATCGGCAAAGGATTTTCAGCCCCTGCTTGAATATTCATAATGGCATAAATAGCAGCCTTAGCATTGAGTGTATCAAAGATGGTTTCTATCAAAAGCAAATCAACACCGCCTTCTATCAATCCTTTTATTTGTTCTGTATAGGCAGCTGCTACTTCATCAAAAGTTACTGCTCTGTAACCAGGGTTATTTACATCTGGCGAGAGTGATAAAGTTTTATTTAACGGTCCTATTGCGCCAGCTACAAAATGTGGTGTCGGCGTGTTGCCTGCAGCAATTTCCTCTGCTTCATATTGTTTGATGGCTTCCTTCGCACACTTCGCACTTTCCACATTCATCTCGTAAGCAATCGACTGCATATCATAGTCAGCTTGAGCTATAGTTGTACTGCTCAATGGGTTGGTCTCTATAATATTTGCCCCGGCACGCGGGTCATCTTTATGAATGTCAATAGTAATTTGCGGCTGTGTAACACTAAGCAAATCGTTATTACCTTGCACATCAGTATGCCAGTCAGCAAAGCGTTCGCCACGATAATCTGCTTCCTTCAATTTATGGCGTTGTATCATCGTACCCATCGCTCCGTCAATGATTAGAATTTGATCTTCGAGTATTTTTCTTATGTCTTTCATTTTGTTTTGCTTTTCCTAAACCAATTATTAAGGAATTATCTACTATATTTTTTTAGGGCCTGTCCCTCCGAGGTCGGCCTGTCCAGATCTTTTTCGGGAGCTTTCCGCTGTATCTTTCTTCTCCGCCGAAGCGGATCTGATAGGATGCCGCTTCTATCACTCACGCTTCTCGGCAGTGTGCAAGCAAAAGTTGTAAACAGTTCCCCATTTACCGAAATAAAACATTAGAAAAAAACGATTGGCAAAATTTGTGTCTCGATTCGCCGCGGCGGAAGAGAGAGAAGAAGTGCGTCGTTTATTAGTTCTAAATGGTAGTACCTCGGGGTGTAGAACAATAAACAAATCCGCCCCCTTTTGAATTTGCAAAGTTATAGGAAAACTAGATTCAAAACTAAATATTGCTAGCTGTTAGGTAAAAAGAGAAATAGTCGTTTTGAATACCCCTAGATTTGAAGGTTACTGAATATTTACAGATTGAATAAAGTCAACCATCATAGTATAACATATTATATAGTTCTTTAAAGTATCGTAATCAATTATAGGACAAAGGAATAGCTTACCTAACGGGAAAGTGTAGCTGTAGTCTTTTTGGGCTATTTTATTGTCTTTTTGGGCTATTTATACTGATGCAGTATTCAGCTTTCTCGTTTGTATAAGGTTAATTTGCAGTCGGTTAAGTTTTATGGGGTAGTTCTTGTTGTTTACTAATACATTGTGCAGCATGAATTATAAAAATTAGTCGATTTTTTGCTAATGTCGGTATTGGACTAAGGGAAAGTTCTTTACTGGCATTAGCTTTTTTTTTGTATTTTGTATCGTTGTAAAAGTCTGAAAAAAAAATAGTTGTTTATTAAGCTTTCATAAAGTTATAAAAGTTTCCCCCACTTTGGTACTTGTAAATAAATTATCTCTCGGCACTTGGTCTAAATATTTAGATGAGAACCTATTCACACAATCGGAAGGTTTTGCTGAGCTTCCATACCTTTCTAATTCTGGAGAAATAATGAGGGATAGCGTCATTGCCCTCAATATATCAGAGCATAATCTCGCCATAAAAAATGTGTCTTGCAATAATGAGGTGCTAGAAGCTTCTATGTATTACAGAAGAATAATGGATGGTTTGTGGTTGTTTGGTACTGAGCTGGAGGTAAAACAACCAATCGTATGTAGAGCGCTTTATGATGAAACACAGGGATCAAATATGTATGTTTTATCATTTGCGGTGTTCAACTATTATTATCCTATTAATGTATTGAATGAAGATTTTGTCAAGCTGAGTAGTATGACTAACACTTTTTATAAACCAAATACAAAAGCGATTAATTATTTCTATAAAGGATCTAATGGGATATTTTTTAATGTTGGCTTTACTAAAGAATGGGCACTAAAATATTTAAACACTTCTACAGACGTTACTGTAAAAATGAATCAATTTCTAGATGGCAATATCGGTTTGGTAAATTGGGTGGACATTATGCCAAATGCAGAGGTTTCCATTCGAGCCCTTTGGACAATACTTTCTTCCCAACAAGAAG
>JBBRHK010000049.1:0-11219 GCA_038222815.1 Chitinophagales bacterium | reverse complement strand
GCACTACCTCTGGATTGTTTAAACTAAAAGGACAGCCTTCCTTCTTTATTCTGATATGCAAATTACCATCGCCAGCATGGCCATAACATACAGCGTGAAAATCATGTTGTTTTCCAAGTTCCTTTACGCCTTGTATTAACTGCGGCAGATTTGCCCTTGGTACTACAGTGTCTTCTTCTATACTATATCCTGCAATTTTTACAGCCTCCGCAGTTCGTCTTCTCATTTTCCAAAGTGCCTCTTTTTGCTGTGCATCATCTGCAAAAAGAATTTCGCCGCAATCAAAATCTTCTAATAATAGCGCAATGGCTTCCATATCTTTCATTAACACATCGATATCATTACCATCTACTTCAATCAATAAGTGAGCCGCTACATTATCATCAATAGTGATGGTATCATCCCCCACAAAATCACTAACAATCCTGAGTGCATCTGCTTCTACTAGCTCTAATGCGCTAGGAATAAGTCCTGCCCTAAAAATAGCACTTACTGCCGCACCTGCATGTTCTAAGTTATAGAATGGTGCAAGCATCAGTAAATCTACTTTTGGGTGTGGGAGCAACTTCAAAACAATTTTTGTAACCAGGCATAGCGTTCCTTCACTCCCAACGATGAGCTGCGTAAGGTTATAACCAGTAGAGTTTTTCAACACGTTGGCGCCCGTCCACATTATTTCTCCGCTAGGTAACACTATTTCTAAATTGATAACAAAGTCTCTTACTACACCATACTTTACCGCTCTTGGACCACCGCTATTCTCAGCAATATTTCCTCCTATAAAACAGCTTCCCTTACTACTTGGATCTGGCGGATAAAACAAGCCTTTTTCCTTTACAGCATTTTGTAATACTTCTGTAATTACTCCTGGCTCTACTGTCACTTGCAAGTTTTGCTCATCTATATGTAAGATGTTGTTCATCCTTTCAAAAGAGATCAGTAAACCAGCTTTGGTAGCTAGTGCACCACCGCTCAGGCCTGTACCAGCACCCCTAGGAGTTACTGGTATTAGATGGGCGTTACAAAGTTTCATTAATGCGCTTATCTCCTCGGTGGTCTTGGGCATTACCACCACTTGTGGTGGATAGTACAAATCTTCTGTTTCGTCTTTAGCATATTTCTGCAGCGCAGATTGCTCTGTGACTATAAAATTTTCACCTACAATATTTTTAAATTGATGGAGGAGTGCTTCATCGATAAAGCCTTGTTGATTTGCCATAAAACAGTACTTAAATTTTTACAAAAATAAGTGCTATTCTTTCCTTAAAAAATTCTCGGACAAAATACGTTTAAGATTATACTGCTTGCTTAAAGGTTCTACGATGACTATATTCCATTCGCCATAAGATACCAAGGAGAAAGAATATCGCAATAAATGAAAATATCAAATTAGTAAACATAGAAATAAGCAAAATAGCACTTGTGATTAGTAAAATAATAGGGCGCTTTAAAAACTTCACGATAGATTCTTGGCTTTTATATTGTGCAGTCTTATCGAGTGGATCGACAGAAGCGTCTTTACTAGGCCTTACAGAAAAAATATAGGCTGTGTAAATAAGGCATAGTATAAAATACCCAATATAGATTGACCTCAGCATTGACACGAAATTTGCTTGCTGCTCTGTAAAATGAACATCGTCGAGAAAAAACTTAATAACAAGTAAGACAAAGGAAAATGCTGCTAATCCGATGATCATTTTTTTACTACAGAGTGGTGCATAATTCATCCTACAAAAATGAATAAATAAACTCTATAAATAAAGATTGTGAATAATATGTGGGTTACTCATAACGCAAGGCAACAATAGGGTCTAGGTTACTTGCTTTGTATGCTGGATATACTCCAGCAGATAAACCCACGAAAGTACACACTGCTATTGCTGCTCCTACCCAACCCCAAGGCACGACAAATCCTGTACCAAGTAAGATAGCAACAACATTACCAATAAGCACTCCAGATATAATACCTGCGACTGCACCCAATAAACTTATCATAATAGACTCAAAAATAAACTGTGCTCTTATATCAGCCTTTTTACCACCGAGTGCCTTAGTAAGTCCTATTTCTTTTGTACGCTCATTTACGGCTACAAGCATAATGTTCATTAATCCTATTGCCGCTCCTATCAAAGTGATAAAGGCAATACCTATTGTACCTTTCTCTAAAAATCCTAAATTCTTCAAAAGACTTGCTGCCACACTATCACTTTTTTCCACTTCAAAATTCTCTTCTTCTGTCACCTTCAATTTTCTTATAGGTCTAAATGTTCCTGTGGCTTCGCCTATGGCAACATTCATTTTTTTAAGATCGTCTACCATTACTGCTAGGGCATAATTTGCACTACTAGCATTGGCTGCTCTACGAAGCGTGTTATAGGTTGTGATTACTACTTTACTTTTATTAGAAAACATACTGCTGCCTTCTTCTTGTAATACTGCAATGACACGATATGGCTTATCATCTACTTTAATTACGGCATCTACTGCTCTGGCTACATTTTGTGGGAAAAGTCTTTCTGCTACTCCAGCTCCTATCATACATACGTTACCGCCGTTTTGCACATCAATCTCTGTGAAATTTCTTCCGTAATTTATCTTGTACCCATTTATTTCTAAATAATTTTCATCCCCACCAAACATATTTATATCAGGGTTCGTTTTGGCTTTTGCAGTATTCACCACAATCCCATTTGGCCCACGCATTCCTATGCTCACCTTAGTACCAGGAAAGCTATAATTCTTTTTAAATTGCTTTGCCTCATCATAAGAAATGGCAATGCCAAGATTAGATGTTTTCTCCTTCACTCCTTTCTTCGTCTTTGTGGTACTGTTATTTCGACCACCACCAAAACTTCTGCCTTTAGTTTTATATCTTAAGGCAAAACTATTTGCCCCCATACTGCTAAAACTAGAAGTAAGGCTATTGCTAGCCGCCTTAATAGAAGTGATGATAAGAATTAAAGAAAAAATCCCCAGTGCCATAATAATTACGGTTATAGCAGTACGAAGCTTATTGCCTTTGATACTTTTCCAAGAAAGAGAAAGTTGGTCTTTGAGTGTCATTATATTAAATCTTAAATAATAAGAGCAACGTTCTTTAATGAATAAGACAATGCTGCTATAGTATTAAAGATAACACTTCAATAAAAAAGGCAATTGAAAAAAGTATGGGCGGTCACATCATTCTAGTAACTATACTTCCAGCCTAACAAAAACTCAGGATAAACTCCAAGTAAGATAATAATACCCACACAAACCACTAGGCAAATCTTAAAGCCAGTAGTCACCTCATTGGGTTCTACGTTATCTTCTGTGGCTGGCTTGAAGTACATAGCTTGTATCACTCTAAAATAGTAGTAAGCACTTACTGCGGCAAAAAGAACGGCAACAATGACTACCCACATTTTACCTGCCACTTCTGATGCTGCGAGTAGCATAAAAAACTTGCTTTGAAAACCAGCTGTGAGTGGAATACCAGTAAGGGACAACAAAAATATAGTAGCACAAAAAGCTAGTAATGGATGGGTTTTCCCTAGACCATTAAAGCCGTCAATAGTATAATCCTTCAGCTTAATTAAAATTGCAAATATGCCTATTGTTGCAAAAGAATAAGCTGCTGCATACAATAGTAAACCCTCTTCTCCCCTTTCATTCATAGCAAAAATAGAGAACAACATAAAACCTGCCTGTGCTATACTACTGTAAGCCAACATTCTCTTTACGCTACGTTGAAAAACTGCCGTAACATTACCAATGAGTAGAGTAAGTATCGTTATAAAGACAATAAGATCTTGCCAAGGTACTGCTGCTGATCCGAGTGAAGATTTGAATAATCGTAAGAAAGCAAAAAAGCCTGCAGCTTTCACGATGGTACTCATAAAAGAAGTAAATACTGCTGGTGAACCGTCATACACATCTGGCGTCCAGAAGTGAAATGGCGCAGCAGATACTTTAAATGATAAGGCAACAATCAATAACACAATCCCCACAGCAATAAACGTGGGCATTGCTTGGGTGCCAAAGTCTAATTGATTAATATAGAACGAGCCATTCACATTACCCCCATAAATAAAGGCAATACCCATCAGCAATATACCAGTGCTGAATGCACCCATCAAGAAATATTTTAGTGCAGCCTCATTACTTTTAAGATTGAGCTTGCTACTTCCTGTAAGTACATAGAGAGGAATACTCATAATTTCTATACCCAAGAAAAGCATCAACAAATTATTGTATGTGCAACTGATTGCAACACCGCAAAGCACAAAGAAAATAAGCGCAAAATATTCCGCCACGTGCTCACCTACTTTTTCTACATCTCTGCCGCTGAGTAAAAAGAACATTAGAGTACCAGCAAATAACACTTCTAAAAAAGTTAGATTAAAACTAGAGGTGCGAAGCATATTCATTGTATCGTAGGCAAAAAATGGAACGCCTTCTTGGTATAGCTCTATGCCATTACCTATCAGTAATAAAATAATACCTACGATGGCCAAATACTTTGGTGTCTGCTTACTTTTTACAAAAGCACCAGTAAACATTAAAACGACACCCCAAATAGCTGAAATTAATATTGCGTTCATTCTTTATTCTATTAAAGCCTAAGCTCTGTTTCTTTAATTTTTTTCTACTATTCTATGTTACCCATCAACTGTAAGTTAATAGAAGTCATATCTATAATTTGCTGAGGGAAAATGCCAAGGTAAATTATACCAATTATGATTACAGCAAAAACTACTTTTTGAAAGAATCCAATGTCTTGGCTACCTGCAGTATTTTCTACTACCGGACCAAAGAATATTTTTTGAATCATATTCAAAGTGTATACCGCTGCAAGAATAACTCCAAGACCGGCCACTGCTGCGTACCAAGGATTCATCTTCCATAATCCTGCAAACATCATGAACTCTCCAATAAAACCATTCGTAAGTGGCAAAGCAATATTTGCGCAGGCAATAACTACTAATGCAATGGTGAGTGCAGGTGCTTTCGTAGCTAAACCACCAAGCTGAGATAATTTCTTTACCCCTGTTTGTTTTTCTATGATATCTATCACAAGCCACAACGCAATGATATTAATACCGTGGTTGAACATTTGGAGAAATGCACCTTGTATTCCCAACGTAGTGCTACTAAAAATAGCAGCACACATTAATCCTATGTGGGCAATGGAAGAATAAGCCACCAGTTTCTTCAAATTATCTTGTACGATAGCTAAACAACTAGCATAGATAATTCCTATCAGACTAAGTATTATTACTATGTCGGCCACATTGATAGCAACAGCGGGAAAAATAGGAATAAGCCATCTGATAACGCCAAGCAAACCCATCTTTACCATAATGCCGCTAAGTACCATTGTTACTGGTGTTGGAGATTGATTGTAAGTAGAGGGCTGCCAAGTATGTAAAGGGAAAATAGGCATCTTTATAGCGAAGGCGGCAAAGAATAACCAAAATAACCAACTAGCAGCCGTTGGCGGTATGTTAGCGTGGTAGAAAGCCGTCAATGCAAATGAATGCATAGAAGTTGTACCATCATTAAATACTTTAGGGCCAGTAAAAGAATAAAGATAAATGATACCAACAAGCATCAAAAGTGACCCTACAAAAGTGTACACAAAAAACTTGAAGGTAGTTGGTATGCGTTTAGGCCCGCCCCAGATACTACATAAGAAATACATAGGTATCAAAGCTAACTCCCAGAAGAAGTAAAACGTAAGAGCATCATAAGCTAAGAAAACACCCATTATTCCTGCTTCTGCTAAGAGCATCAATCCAAAAAATGATCTTGTGTTTTCTATTTTACTCTTATACATTGCTGCATACATTGCTATAGGAAAACCAATAGCAGTAAGGAGTGTGAGCATTCTTCCTACCCCATCTATTCCAAGATAATAAGTACTACCAAGTTGCTTGAGCCACTCATAGCTTACATTATTCCAGCTTATATGCGCCTCGCTTGTGAAGCGCAGTGCTATAAATGCTACCAATAAAGTGGCCAACGCAAAAAACATTGCAAAGTTTGTAGCCAAGTTTTTAGGCAAGAAGAAACAGATAATACCTCCTAACAAAGGAATTAAAACAAACAGTTCTGGAAAAGTAATATATGTACCCACAAATAATTTTTTATAGTTCTAATTTGGCTTGAGCCTATGCAAAAAATTGAATGATAAATAAAATGATCATTCCTATTACCATCAATAAAATGTATGCGCCTACATTACCACTCTGTAACCAGCGTAACTGACGACTGGCATATTGTACAAATTTTCCCACGCCATTTACAAGTCCATCTATCCCCTTAGCTTCTACAGTTTTATTAAGTCCAGCTGCGCTAGCCACAATGGTAGAAGCAATCTTTCCTTCATACAATTCGTCAAAATATAGCTTTCCTGCTAATGCTTTTCCTAATACACTATTGGTAGTTTCCTCTTTGTATTTTCTAAATCTGAAATACGCAAATAGGATGCTACACAGTACTAAAACAGTAGACAAGCCCATCAACATATATTCTACATCGTGCGATAAATGATGCTCGCCCATTGGAATGACTTTCTCTAAAAAATGAGCCAATTCTAAATGACCACCTAGTGCTTCTGGTACATTGATATAACCACCAATTACTGCAAGAACTGCAAGTACGACTAACGGGACAGTCATTAAAGCTGGGCTCTCATGCAAATGGTGCTCTTGCTCGTCTGTACCTCTAAACTTACCAGTAAAAGTAAGAATGTACAAACGGAACATATAAAATGCTGTAAGCAATGCTGCAAATAGAGTAGCGCCATATAATACGGGGCTAGATGCAAAAGCTCCAGCAAGAATTTCATCCTTACTAAAAAAACCTGAGAACCCAGGAATACCAGCGATAGCGATACAGCCAATTAAAAAAGTAATACTAGTAATTTTCATACTCTTGTGCAAGCCACCCATATTACGAATATCTTGCTCGCCACCCATAGCGTGAATAACGCTACCACTGCCCAAGAATAATAAAGCTTTAAAAAATGCGTGCGTAATTACGTGAAATAGCGCAGCCACATAGTGCCCAGTTCCTAAAGCAATAAACATAAATCCTAATTGACTCACGGTAGAATAGGCAAGCACTTTTTTAATGTCATTTTGCTTGATAGCAATTGCTGCCGCTACGAGTGCAGTGAGCAAACCTGTGATGGCAATAATATTTTGAGTGATAGGTGCTAACGTATAAAGTGCATTGCTTCGTGCAATCAAATACACACCGGCCGTTACCATTGTGGCGGCATGTATTAGCGCACTCACTGGTGTAGGACCGGCCATCGCATCTGGAAGCCAGGTAAATAAAGGTATCTGTGCACTTTTACCTGTTGCACCTACAAATAATAATAAAGTGATTCCGGTAATATCTGTGTTAGAAAGCTGCGCTAGACTTGCGGCGGTAAAAACTTCATCAAAGCTAACTGTACCAAGTTTTGCAATGATCCAAAACACAGCGAGTAGGAAACCTAAGTCGCCTATTCTATTCATTATAAATGCCTTCTTAGCAGCATTTGTAAATGCTTTGTTCTCGTACCAAAAGCCAATAACTAAATAAGAGCAAAGACCCACGCCTTCCCAACCTGCAAACATTACCACAAAGTTGCCACCCATTACAAGCAGCAACATACTAAACACAAAAAGATTTAAAAACGAAAAATACTTCGCATAGTTTTTGCCTTCTTCTTCGTGCATATAAGAAGCAGAGTACACGTGAATTAAAAAACCAACGCCAGTAATAATTAGCAAGAAAATTCCGCTTAGTTCGTCAACCTTAAAATTGAGCGGCAGCTTAAACCCTTCTACTGCAACAATTTGAAAATATTCTACATTGATAGCTCCTGTAGTTTTTACTTGAATAAACAATAATAAGCTCAGAATGAATGAAGCTAAAATAACAGCACTCCCTATAAAGGCACTTGTATTTTTAGACAGGCTATTACGAAAAATACCATTTACCAAAAATCCGATAAGCGGAAGAATGGGAACTAGCCAAAGAAGTTGTGTCAAATTGTTCATATCTATTTAAAGTCTGCCGGTTCTATTTTTAGTGTTTCAATCTATTAAGGAAAGTAACATCCGTATTATGAATATTACGATACATCATTACTATAATGGCAAGCCCAACAGATACTTCTGCTGCAGCTACAATCATCACAAAGAATACAAAAATTTGTGCATCACTAGCATAAGTCAACGAGGCTTTTGCAGCAGGGCTAGCACTGTGCATTTTGCTAAAAGCCACTAACAATACATTTACGGCATTAAGCATTAGCTCTACACACATAAAAATAATGATGGCATTCCTGCGCACCAACACACCTACGATTCCCGTAACAAAAAGCGATAGCGCAAATACGATGTAATATTTAATATCCATTATTGTATTATAGTTTTACATAAAGACCTACACCCATTGTAGAAGAAGCTGGCTCTATAGAAAGTATATCTTTTAATTTTTTCCTTGCTATTCCGTTAAATATATCTACTGCTTTGTACGAAGCAGCCTTAGTTAAAAGCTTTGTAAGCACACCAGTCGCAATTGAACCAACAGCGGGGTACAATAGTTTTTTGACATCATTATCACCAAACTTTTGCTCAGAAGCGAATCCTTTTACAGTTCCTATAACTGTTGCAACCGTACCAGCTGCACCTAATATTTTAAAAATAACTAACCCTGTCTTGTAGGTTTTGTAATAACCCAAAATATTTCCTACACTCCCCTTCTTTCCTAAAATATCTCCTAAGATATTTATCCCTTTCAACTTCTCTCCCAAGATACCCACTGTGTTTATCTGATTGTTGCCGATGCTAAACTTCGGACTAAAGCCTTTCTTCACTTTTAAAAGAGAACCCTTCCCAATGATACTTGTGATATCAAGATTTTCTAAATCTTCCAAAGTTATCTTTTGTGCCGAAGCACTTGATGCTACGAAAGAAACAATGGTTACGATGAATGCGATAAATAGCTTTTTCATAATTACTTTTTTAAAGGATTAAATTATTTTTTCTTACCTATTATTACAGCGCCTACCATAGCGCTTAAGAATAAGACGCTGCTAAGCTCAAAAGGTAATACGTAAGAAGTAAATAAGGTTTTCCCTAACTTTTTTATCAGACCACTATCGCCAGTTTTCTTCAAGTTAGGCTGTGATAAACCATCTTTCATTAAAACTGACATCAATATTAACAACAAACATCCACCACAAATAACTCCTATTAAATGCAACCTATAATTTTTTCTCGGCTCAGATTCTGTGTTCAAATTCATCAGCATTACTACAAATAAGAATAGCACCATAATGGCGCCGGCATATACTATGATATTTACCACCGCAAGAAATTGTGCATTCATTAAAATATAATGACCACTAATGCAGAAGAAAACTACAATTAGCCAAAGAATACTTTTAACTGGATTTTTACTGGCAAGCATCATAATAGCACTGCCAAGAGCCACAACTGATAATAAAATAAAAACAATCAACGTATTCATCAAAAACTATTTATAAAGTAACTTCTTTCTGCGCCCTGTTTCCTAATGCCTTCTTATATGCTTCCGGTTCAGTAATTGGATTCGGAATTAATAAATCTTGCTTATCATACACAAACTGACTTCTTTTGTAATCAGCTGGTGTAAAGGTTTCACTTAGATAAATGGCATCTTTAGGACAAGCCTCTTCACATAATCCACAAAAAATACAGCGAAGCATATTTATTTCATACCTAGCCGCATATTTTTCTTCTCTATACAAATGTTCTTCGCCCTCTTGTCTTTCTGCGGCTTCCATCGTAATGGCTTCTGCCGGGCAAGCTACAGCGCAAAGGCCACAAGCAGTGCAATTCTCTCTTCCTTCTTCATCCCTATTTAAGATATGCATTCCCCTAAATACTGGACTAAATGGACGTTTTACTTCAGGATAGTTGATTGTAGGTTTTTTCTTAAAAATGTGCATAAATGTTATGAACATTCCTTTTAAAATAGCGGGCAGGTAAAGCCTCTCCATAAAACTCATCGGTTTTCTGTCCACCTCTTTTACCCTATTGGTTAATGCCTGCATTGTTGTTTTTTATTGGTTGCAAAAATAGGTTTCTATTTTTTGTTTTACTTATTAAAATAAAGAATTACTGCGCCAGTTACCAGCATATTAAATAATGCCAATGGTATCAATATTCTCCAGCCAAGATGCATCAATTGATCATACCTAAATCTTGGAATTGTCCACCTTACCCACATAAATAGGAAAATGAAAAATATTGCCTTTGTCATTAACGCTCCTATGCCTATCAGTGCTAGCCAGTTGCCCCAGTCTGCGTGTGCAGCTTCATCAAAGAATGGCACATCGTAACCACCAAAGAAAAGCGTACTCATTATTACACTACTGATAAACATATTGATATACTCAGAGAATAAATAAAACCCAAGCTTCATAGAAGAATACTCCGTGTGATAGCCCCCAATCAATTCATTTTCTGCTTCTGGCAAATCAAATGGTGTACGATTACATTCTGCAAAAGAACATATTAAAAAGATTAAAAAACCTAGAGGTTGATACACGATATTCCAATATCCTGTCTGCTGGCTGACTACCATTTCTTTGAGACTAAGCGTTCCCGTTACCATTAATAGAGCGATAAGAGAAATACACATTGCTAACTCATAACTAATAATTTGTGAAGCGGCACGAAGTCCACCCATTAGAGAGAACTTATTATTACTCGCCCAGCTTCCAATCATTATGCCATACACACCTAGGCTAAGTACACCAAAAATGTAAAGAATTCCGATATTGATATCTGCAATTTGAAGAGAAACAGTTCTACCAAAAATCTCAATAGAATTTCCCCAAGGTATTACCGCACTAGTCATTATTGCAGTAGTCATAGCCAAGGCAGGACCAAGAATAAATAAAGCTTTGGAAGAAAAATTAGGAACAATTTCTTCCTTGAAAAAAAGTTTCATTCCATCTGCCAAGGGTTGCAGCAATCCAAAAGGTCCCGCTCTATTCGGGCCACGTCTATCTTGTAATATCGCAGCTACCTTACGTTCTGCAAAAGTGGCGTACATCGCAATCCCTAAAGATGCCATTACAACTACGGTGATGAGAATAAATTTTTCTAGTATGATGGCTAGGTCTATTGCTATGGTTGTCATTTATTTTTTTAATTTTCATTATCTCCTTCCCCTTTCTCTTCCCACTG
>JBBRHK010000048.1:0-11282 GCA_038222815.1 Chitinophagales bacterium | reverse complement strand
GTATTCCAAGCTAGCAGAAGGTTTCCAAGTATTGCTAAAGCTATGCATTAAAATAGCTCCTCCTGTGCCAGCACCATATAGGCTTCCGGCTGGTCCTTTTACAATTTCAATAAAAGAAAAATTATTAAAGGCAAACTGATTAAAGTAAGTGTTACCACCCGCATCTGTGACTGGGATATCGTTCCAATATGTTTTTACATTTCTTACTCCAAAAGGTGAACGTAAAGAACTGCCACGCAAGTTAATCCGGTAACTCCCTGGCGAACGTTCTTCCATCCGTACACCAGCGATAGAATTAAAAGAATTGACCAACGAGGTTTTATTATACAGGTCTGCATTATTACTGCTGATTACTTTTACAATAGTTCCAAAACTTAAGGGATTGTTTTGCCCAAATGCAGTAACGGTAATTTCCTCCAATAATGCGGTAGAATCAATAACAGGATTTTGCTGGGCTTTAGCAAGCTGCAAGAATAGCAGTGTAAATATTGAAAGCGGTAAAAGTTTTTTCATATAAAAATAAAGGTACAGCAGTAATTTTTTATTTTGAAATTATGATAAAATAAAGGCTAATTTCTGATAACTAAAGCCAGATCTTTAGAATACAGAGATAGGCAAAATTGAAATTTGCTTTTGCAATGAAAGATCTTCTTCCTAAAAAAGTTATAAGCAGTTTAACTCCTTTAAAACATAAGTTTTTATTTTAGTTAAATGGAATCAGGATTACAATAGCACGTCTCTATCATAATCGGATGGTAAACAACCCAGCCTCTGTAAGCTCTTAGGGGTATAAAACCAGATGATTGAAAAGCTGACTATCAAATGAAGAAAAAAAGTATCTTTAATTTACAAAATATGAGCAAAAGGAATTCATCTTATTTTGACTGAATAAAAATTGATAAATTATTTTAGAAGAGAATTATGCTTATTAAATTAAAATGCGTGATATGTTTAAAAGTTTATTTATCCCTGTTCTTGCCTTATTAATCGTTGGAACAGCAGCAGCTCAAAACACAAAAACGGCCACACAATTCTACGAAGAGGGGCAAAAGCTTAACAAAAACGAAAAATACGAGGAGGCACTAGCCCAGTACAAAAAAGCAATTGCACTTAATGCCAATTATAAAGAGGCCTTGTACGAGGCGGGTTGGGTTTGTTGTGAGCTTGAGAAATACAATGATGCCCTCCTTTACCTAGAAAAAGCCAATAAACTATGGCCGAACCAATATAAAATTTACAAAGAAATAGGATACGCTTACGATAAGCTAGATAACCTTCGGGAAGCTGAGAATAATTATAAGAAATGTATTGAGTTAGAACCTGAAACCGCCTCAGCTTATAGCTCCTTAGCCTATATATACTATGACCAAGGAAAGTATGAAGAAGCCTTATATCATTTTAAGAAATACATTCAGTACGAAGACAATGTCAACGATAAGATTTACCGCAGTAAAGGGTATTGCGAAAACGAGCTTGAGCTTTATAGTGATGCGATAAGGTCTTTAAATAAGGCAATACAGCTAGCTCCAAAAAATGCTAGTAACTATATAGAGCTAGCCTTTTCATATTATCAACTAAAAGATGCAGATAACGCATTAAAGAATTACAATAAGGGGTTAGCGGCCGATCCAAAATCTTATGAATCAACCAATGGAATTGCCGATGTGTACCGGAATTTAAAAAAAGATATTCCCGAAGCCATAAAGAGATATAAATACACAACTGAAATTGCCCCAAACAACAAGAGGGCCTATTATTGGATTGGCTGGTGCTATAATGATTTAGGGCAATATGAAGATGCTGGCTATTTTCTTAAAAAAGCCGTACAGATTGATAGTAAATACGTAGACGCTATCACCGAACTAGGTTATTCTGACTATGCTTTGGAGAAGTATGATGA
The DNA here is from genome assembly GCA_038222815.1 of Chitinophagales bacterium. Lineage (GTDB taxonomy): Bacteria > Bacteroidota > Bacteroidia > Chitinophagales > Chitinophagaceae > Ferruginibacter. The sequence goes on along the minus strand of JBBRHK010000048.1, from coordinate 9,382 downwards.
TGCGCTTGAGGATTTTAGAAAATCAATGGCGATAGAAAAGACCGAATTAAATGTGTACTACTCTGGGTTATGCTACGTAGGTAAAAAACAGAAAACGGAAGCACAGAAAATGGTAAAGGAGCTTGAGCAGATGAAATCTGACTATGCTAAAACGCTATCTGAAAAGATAAAAGGGATGTAGTTTGCTTTGCGATTTCACAATAGTAAAACCTAGTATTGTGAATAGAAACTAAAACTCTACGCAGGCTTACTAGCTCTAGTCACGGACTGATGGAGTTTGTTTTCTTCTAAATATGTAGTATAAAAGACTACCAATATACAGTGAAGACCCTAAAATAATTGCCCAATAGGCAAATATTAAACCTGTTTTATGTGGCGAATCATTAATAGTCATCAAGCTGTATACTCCAAAAGCAAGAGAACCCAATCCAAGAATGATAAAGAATAAAAATGGACTTTTTAAAGGCGAAGAAGTATTAGGCATAAAAATAATTGGGTATAGAATGATAAATTTTACTCAATCTAGCCATTTCTCCCAATACGATTTTCTAAATTTTAGCTTCTTTCATAACTCTCCTCCCTTACCCTTATTTTTACATCCGTGAAAAGAAACAAGTAAAGAGTCATCTTAGAAAACATAGAAGTAACTAGTTATGCTGCCGAGGGCAAGGCGCTAGCTAGGCACGAGGATAAGGTAATATTTATTAGTAGTGCGGTGCCGGGCGATGCTGTGAATTTATTGCGATATTTAGGCTAAGATTATGGAGATAGAAAAAATTTCTCTTGACTCTGTATTTACAACAGTCTGTAAAATTACATATTACTCAACCCGCCCCAACAACCACCCAAAAACATTCAAATGCTTCACACCTGCTCTATCCTGCGTAAACGAATCAGTCGTAAGTAAAAACTTAGGATAATTGTCACCTATTTTTTCTAAGGCACCAAATTCTCTTTCGATTACTTTTTCATCTGTCAATTGCCAAGCCACTTGATAGTACTCCATATCGCCGGTAGATGTTTTACATACAAAATCCACTTCTGCATTTCTTGCTGTACCTACCCAAATTTTATTGTTCCTGCGTAGTAATTCTAAGTAAACTACGTTTTCTAAAATATGTCCACGTTCGGTAATGCGGTCTTTACCCACAAGTATATTGAGCAGGCCAGGATCCACTAGATAATATTTTTCTTGCGTAGCTAGTTGCTTTTTTCCTTTTATGTCAAAGCGATTTACTTTGTAAAAAACAAAGCTTGCTACTAAGTATTCCAAGTACTTTTCTACAGTAGAGTGGTGGACAGCTTGATTGTCTTGCTTTAGAGTTTTGGAAATATTAGTTGGAGAAAGCGAGCTACCAATATTTGACGCAACAAACTTTACGATATTACTGAAAGCTCGCTTGTCGTTTATTTGCTGGCGTTGTGTAATATCTTTTTCTATAATTGTGGTATAGATGGCCTCTAAGTATTCATAGATTTTATCAAAGCCGCCGTCTCGTAATTCCACACCTTTTGGTAAAGAAGTTTCATTTACATAGTCGAAAAAAAGTGCTTCGTAGTTCAAGTACTTATTGGTTGTGTCTATACTACGTGCAGATAAATATTCCTTAAATGAAAACGGCAGGATTGAAATCTCTATGTAGCGACCACTTAATAAAGTTGCCAATTCACTAGAGAGTAGAAATGCATTAGAACCTGTGATATATACGTCAGTATTTTCTGTTGCAAAGAGGCCATCCACCATTTTTTCAAACTGAGGAATATTTTGCACTTCATCTAAGAATATATAGTTCGGCTTATCTACTTGTAACTTCTTTTTTATCTCAAAGTAGATACTACTCCAAGTTTTATCTAAATAATTTTCTGGCAGTTCAAAATTATAGAACTGTATTTGCTTTTTACCAATGCCTTGTTGTAGTAGTTCTTCTCTATATAATTCTAACAGCGTACTTTTTCCAGATCTTCGTAAACCACTAATGACCTTGATTAAATCTTTGTCCTTGTAAGACAGTAATTTTTCCAAATATCCATCTCTATTTGTATAACTCAGCATATATTAAAGATAATCAACAATTAGCGAAACTTGCAAAATTTACAAGTTTCGCTAATTGTTGAAATAATAATGTATTGAAAATCATATAGTTAAAATATTCTATCATAATAAAATATTTTCTAAAAATATTTTTTGAGTTATTCTTGCTTTAATGGTCTGTCATAAAATTAGAATTTTGGGTTTTATTGGCTGGGTTTTTCGCAACACGGATTCGCCACGGCATACGAATGTAGTACCTACGAGAAAAATCAGTGTAATCCGTGTTGCTGCAACCTGTCCGCCGCGGTGGATCAGTCTAATCTCCGCGGCGGCGGACCAATTGTAAATATGTGTCAATCGAAGAGGGTAAAAAAATCAAAACCCCTCCCTTACCCGTATTTTTGCACCCGTGAAAAGAAACAAGAAAAGAGTCATCTTAGAAAACATAGAAGTAACTAGTTATGCTGCGGAGGGAAAGGCGCTGGCAAGGCACGAGGGCAAAGTAATATTTATCAGCGGTGCGGTGCCGGGCGATGTGGTGAATGTATTGCTTACGAAGAACAAGGCGGATTGGGCAGAGGCAAGGGTGCAAGATTTTGTGAGTTATTCGCCTAATAGAGTAGAGCCATTTTGCAAACATTTTGGCGTGTGTGGCGGTTGTAAGTGGCAGATGCTGCCTTACGAAACGCAGGCACAGTATAAGCAACAAGAAGCAGAGCAAAACTTGAAGCGCATAGGTAAGCTAGGTGAAGACACCGTTTTTTTACCGATCATTGGTGCAGATAAAACGATAGCCTACAGAAATAAGTTAGAGTTTACCGCAGCCAATAAAAGATACTTACCGAGTATAGATATGGAAGCTGCTGCAAAAAAGGATGAAGAGGAAGGGAACATTGCGGACCGGCCAAATCAAAACTCATTGGGTTACCACGCTCCAAGAATCTTTGATAAAATCATCGACATAGAAGAATGTTTTTTGATGGATGATGTAAATAATAGCATTAGAAATACAGTAAGGGAGTTGATGCTTACTAATGAAATGGAGTATTATGACATTAGGCAACATACAGGTTGGTTGAGAAATATCATCATTCGCCTTACCACCACGGGAGAGCTAATGGTTAATGTTTGTCTAGGTTTTGATGAAGAAGAAAAGAGAAATGATTTATTGGCAAAATTGTTAGCAGCCGTGCCGAGCATCACGACCTTATTATACACCATTAATCCAAAATGGAACGACACAATTTATGACTTAGAGCCACAGGTATATTTTGGTAAAGGGCATATCATAGAAAAGCTAGGTAATTATGAATTTATCATTTCTCCAAAATCTTTTTTTCAAACGAATACAGACCAAGCAGTAAAGTTGTATGATGTAGCGAAGGACTTTGCAGGTCTTACCGGCGAAGAAACTTTGTACGATTTATATTGTGGTACGGGAAGCATTGGTATTTATTGCAGTGATGGTGCAAAGAAAATTGTAGGAGTTGAGCTGATTGCAGATGCGATAGAAGATGCTAAAAAAAATGCAGCAAGAAATAATATCAGCAATACTAATTTCTTTGCCGGCGACGTAATTAAAATATGTAACGAGGAATTTTTTGAAACGCACGGTAAGCCTGATGTGGTCATCACTGACCCACCAAGAGCAGGTATGCACGAGAAACTGGTACAGAAACTCTTGGAAATAGCAGCGCCAAAGATTGTATACGTAAGTTGTAATACTGCTACACAAGCTAGAGACATAGCTTTGCTGCAAGAAAAATACAAAGTAGAAAAAGTACAACCGGTAGATATGTTTCCGCACACGCATCACATAGAGTGTGTGGCATTACTTACGCTGAAGTAACGGCAGAGCAAGGATAGTGGCGAGTGAAACAATAATCACAAAGAAGAAATAAATTATTTTCACTTTTGTATAAGAGTATATAAATTTTATGCTCGGCATAAGTGCTTAATTTAGCAATATGGCAAATAATCAATACGGCAATAGTTTTAGTAGGACCACGCCTGTGGTGCTTAATCTTCTTATTATAAATGCACTAGTTTTTTTTGCGCAATATATGTTTGATAAGGGTGACAGCCAGCTTACAAGAATATTGGCTTTGTACCCATACAATAGCGGAGCGTTTAAGTTTTACCAGCTCATTACACATATGTTTACCCACGGAGGTATCGGGCATATTCTTTTTAATATGTTTGCCTTATGGATGTTTGGCTCTATGCTAGAACGCATTTGGGGAGCAAAAAAGTTTTTATTCTTTTACATTTCCTGCGGTTTGGCAGCGGCGTTAGCTCAAATGTTTTTGACGAATAGTCCAGCAGTGGGAGCATCTGGAGCAATTATGGGCTTACTGGCTGCCTTTGCCTATTTATTCCCCAATACAGAATTGTTTATGTTTCCCATACCGTTTCCCGTAAAAGCAAAATATGCCATTGCTTTATTTGCAGCGTATGATCTTTTTGGTGGGTTAAATCCTGGGATGGATAACATAGCGCACTTTGCACACCTAGGTGGCTTAGTGATGGGCTTTATAATTGTATTATATTGGAACAAAAAAAACAAGCAAACATTTTATTAAAACAATGGGAGAAGCAGATAGATATAGTAACTACAGGATCAAAAAACCTTGGAGAGATAGAATAGGAAAAGATGCCATCACTGTTCTGATAGCGGCACACGTCGCAGGGTTTGTGCTGTTTCTAATCATCTTAGCCATCTATCAAATACCTACCCTTGCTGGCTATGATAAGTTCATCTCGTATTTTACCTTACCTACTTCTGCCAAAAAATTATTGTTTCAGCCTTGGTCAATATTTACTTACAGCATCACTGATTTTGGCGCAAATTTTTTCCGAGTATTAAGTAATATGGTATGGTTGTTTTTCTATGGGCAGATACTCAGACTTTACACAAGAGATGAAGTTATTATCCCTGTATTTATTTATGGAACCATTTTTGGTGCTGCAGGGTTTATAGTTTTTTGTAGTTTTTCTTCACAAGCTGCATATCAATCGCTCTCACTGTTTGGTGCACATAATGGAGTCTTTGCATTAGCAATAGCTGCAACTGTCATAGCACCAAAATATAAAATTTTACCACAATTGCGAGGTGGCATTTCTCTATGGATTGTTACGCTTATTTACATACTGCTGAATGTGGGCTCGGTATCGGCAGTAGGCACAGGTTATGGTATTGGGATATTATTTGCAGGAGCGGTGGGAGCAATGTTTACGCTTCTATTAAAGAAAGACATTGATATTACGGATTGGATGAATAGTTTTTGGCAAAGTATTCAGATGCTTTTTGTAAAGCCAATAAAGTCGCAAGCGAAGGAAGTGGTGTTTTATAAAACCGGTAATAGGGAACCTTACAGCAAAGATCCTATTGTTACAGATAAAAAGATAGATGAACTTTTAGATAAAATAAGTGAATATGGAATGGACTCGCTTACTGCTAAAGAAAAAGAAATATTACGAAAACACTCAGAGGGGAGTAGAGATTAAGCCCTCATTGTATCTATAACAAAATTTGAATTGCTTAATGGGGAAAAGCATTTTTAGAAGAGTTACTAAGAAGTTTTTGATCACTGTGAATGTGGTTGTGGCTTTGCTATTTATACTTTCCTGTTATACTTATCTCTTTGATCAAGATAGATTCTGGTTTTTGGGCTTTCTTACCTTGGGGTCTTTCTTCCTGCTACTAGCAATAATTGGATTTGTCATCTTTTGGCTTTTTACCAAGCCAGTTATCGCAAGTATCGGCATTATTGCGCTTACGGTTTGCCTAGCTCCATTACAGCAATTATTAGCATTTAATTTCACGAGTAGTTTTGAAAACAGAAAAGCCCCCAAAGCTTGTAGGGTTATGACTTGGAATGTAGAGCATTTTAAGATTTTGCAGCATCAAGACCATCCAGAAATAAAGACAGAAATGCTGCAACTTATACAAGACTATGCGCCAGATGTAGCTTGTTTTCAAGAAATGGTAGGCAGTAATGCGTATGCAGATGCGATTAATTATTTGCCTGCGATGGCAAAAACGCTCAATATGCCTTATCTACATTATGCATATAACCCAAAGTTAGATTTTGATGGAAAGCATCATTTTGGCATAATCATTTTTAGTAAGTGGCCTATTGTAGAAAAACAAATGGTGAGCACAGCACCTTATGATTACAACAATATTTTTCAATACGTAGATATTGCAAAAGAGGAAGACACAGTGAGAATTTTTAATGTGCATTTGCAATCCTTAAAATTTAGTAAAGCAAATCTCGATTACTTAGAAGAACCTTTGGAGAAGGATGGAAAGACCTTAACGAAATCTCTTGGTGTAGTAGAAAAATTTAAAATGGGATTTATAAAACGCAAGCGGCAAGCGGATTTGATAAGCGCTTCGGTGGCAACTAGTCCATTTCCTAGTGTGCTCTGTGGAGATTTTAATGATGTGCCTAATAGTTATGCCTACCGTACAATTGGGACTAATATGACTAATGCTTTTGCTGCAAAGGGATTTGGTCTTGGTCGTACTTTTCTAGGACTGTCTCCTACTTTAAGGATTGATAATATTTTTTATAGCAAGGACTTTGAGGGTTTACAATATGAGCGTCCGTTTAAGAAACTAAGCGATCACTTACCAGTGGTTGTAGATTTGATTAAGAAAGAGAAATCAGAATCAGCGCTGCAGTAGGCACACTAATTCAGAGGATGCTTCGCAGCACGGATTAGCCGTGGCGGACAGATTTTAAAATGAATATGTGTTATGACAATGATGCCCCAATCCCATTTGGTGAGCTAAATATTTAGATAATAATTCGTTTTTTGATTTTACTACCACGATACGGAGATAAAATTACAGAACCCAAACAGGAGTTGTTGAAATAGAGAAATTAGTTATTTATTGTTCATAGAAAGGGTTAGTAGAAAAAAACTTTCTGTCAAGGCTTTTACACTATGAGTAATGTTTTCGTGTAATGCTATCATTTGTCCTTTTTCTAACCGAGCGTTTTGTTGTTCTGCGGTAAATTCTATTTTTCCTTCAATCACTTGAACACTTATCACTCCATTTGCTTTATGCGGTTTTAATTCTGCTTTTTCGTGAAGTCCAAGTAAAACAATTCTCATCGTTTCCGATTTGAAAAGGGTAACAGAGTTTCGGTCACTTTCTATCCAAGTTGTTTCACTTTTTATTTGCTTAATTGCCTCATTCAAATTCATTTCTACTAAAGGAGCATCTAAGATGCGATCACCCTCTGGACGTTTTATTGTTGCATCATTTGATTTATTTACCATTTTATTTTCTTCATGATGTGTATTTAGTTTTTCTATCAATTTTGTAGCCGTTTCGTCCGATGAAGTACCATATCCATTTACTAAAGTTCCCTTCACGTTAAATTTTACAGATGAGATGGCGTAAAGAATTGACTGATACTCTGGGTCTGAGTCGCCTTCAAAGCGATAGACTTGGTCGATTTGAAAATCATCAGGAGACAAAGTAATATTTGTTCTATGGCATATTAAACATTCGTTCTTTATGTTAAAGTCGTACGTGTAACCCTGCTTTACAAGTCCGTTAATGGTCTCGGATAATGTCCCATAGCTTTCACTTAAATTTTTATCGTTCATCGTTTAAAGGTAGACTTAAATGTTCGTGCTATGTGAGTTGTTATTGCTGGAGCTAACAAGGGGGTAGAGAAATATTTAATTTATAAATTACCTATCCTATTTAGAATAGCGTTTTGAATATGCAAATGGAAATGCGGAAGGACTATTACGACAAAGATTTCTCTCCAAACTATTTAACCAACGCATCTATATCTTCATCGCCTTGTAGTCTATTCATTTGTTGAGCTATCCTGCCAGCTCTTGCTTGCACATAGTTGCTCATTGGCTTCACCGTATATTTTTTGGGGTTGGGTAGCGCTGCTGCTATCTGTGCGGCTTCTTGCCTTGTGAGGTCTGCCGCATCTTTGTCAAAGTATTGTTTTGCAGCAGCTTGCACCCCATAAATGCCGGCGCCCATTTCTGCTACATTGAGGTAGCGCTCTAGTATGACCTTTTTGCTCCACACCACTTCTATACTATAAGTAAAAAACACTTCAATTCCTTTTCGCAAAAAGCCACCACCCTGCCATAGGAATATATTCTTAGCTGTTTGTTGGCTAATGGTACTTGCACCTCGTTGCTTCTGTGGATGTTTCTCATTATATACGATAGCTTTCTTTATGGCTTTTACATCAAAACCATTATGATCTGGGAAGAGCTGATCTTCTGCTGCTATTACAGCTAGTTTAATATTTTTACTCATACTGCTAAGAGCAACCGGCTTGTACTTTAAGGAATGGCCAGCAATTAGATTACCTAATTGTGTGATTGTAACAGGAGGGTTAAAGAAAATGCCCAATAATAAATACAACACAAAGCCTATGTAGAGAATAAAGAATGTTTCTCTGAGTACTTTTGTAATTTTTTTAATGATAGGAATATCTCTAAGCTTAGCTAGATAAATAAAAAGGACGACTGCGATAAATCCGAAAACGATTAAAAGCTTCAAGCCTAGATTTTCTACCGGGAATCCTGATGAGTTTAACTGACCCAGTAAAAAAATAGTAAAGAATATAATGTGAACTATGAAAAGAATAAAGAAGCCAAACTTTATTCTAAACCAACTGATGATTTTTCTTGAAGGAGTTCGAGTAGCAGCCATAAGACTATTAGAATATTGTGTTAGGGTTTGTCTTTCTGCAAAGAAATGTATTGTAAGTTATATTTTTTCTTTCCTACTAAAATAGGCTGACTAGTTTTTTTTATTAGCAAAAAGCCTATGGCTGCTGCACTCGCACTCGCAATAAGTAGCCCTGGGCTAAAGTTATCCTTATTAGTAAGATATACCACACCGCTAGCAAGGCTTAGAATAATACCACCCGTAAGTAACGATGCGCCACTATTACCTAAGTTAAATCCTCGTTTTTCCTTTTGTGGAAACATATACATTGCGTTGTAATTATAGGCGTATCTAAAACTACCGGCTGTATCTAAAATATAACCGCCATATGTAGTAGGCCTTCTGATTATGAGAAACTCTTGCAAAAAAATACTGTCATTTTTTATGTTAGTTATCAAGGCGTCTCTACTAGCACCTTCTCTTGTAGTGAAGATGATATTTTGACCTTTAAAAAAGGTTTGTAATACTTTTCTTCCCTTCTTTAAAGAAATCATATCTGAGCTTTGTGAGAAAGCTGCAGAAAGCGAGAAAAAAAGTAAGATTAATAAAGAAACAACTTTCATAGGCTTTAAAGTTAATGGTCAAAAGTTGTTATTGAGTATGTGAAACAAAAAAATCACTGG